>CAYRLM010000201.1:0-4224 GCA_964425035.1 uncultured Ruminococcus sp. | reverse complement strand
TTGAAAAAGGCTGGACCGAAAACTTTTATTCCGCTGCGGCGGGGTTTTTCGACAAACGAAAACCCCGGATTTCTCCGGGGTTTGAAGTTTATGAGCAATGGAAATTACTCAGCTTCTGCGGTAGCAGCAACGGTAGCAGCCTCTGCGGTGGAAGCAGCATCAGCGGTGGAAGCAGCCTCGGCAGTGGAAGCAACATCAGCGGTGGAAGCAGCCTCAGCAGTGGAAGCAGCGTCAGCGGTGGAAGCAGCGTCAGCAGTGGAAGCAACCTCAGCGGTAACAACCTCAACTGTGGAAGCAGCCTCAGCGGTGGAAGCAGCCTCGGCGGTAGAAGCGGTTACAGCTGCCGATGTAACTTCGGAGCTTTCCTCGGAAGAGGTATCGGTATTGCTGCATGCAGTGCAGGAAAGAACTGCTGCTGCCATTGCAGCTGCTGCGATAATCTTTGCGAACTTAGTCATAGTTATTTCTCCTTCGATAGTTCAATGTTTTCCATTGATATGTCTGTTATAAACCTGATATGGCTGTTCTGAACCTCAAATTTACAACATTTGTGATTATAGCACACGTCATGTTTTTTGTCAACCGCATGACAAGCAACTTTGGCGGTTTTGCCAAAATTCAAAACGGTGAGTTAAAAGTTCATGTTTAATATAACACGTTTATAAAAAGAAATCAATCGCAATTCTTGTCATGCGTTCAGCCGTATTTTTCGTGCTGACGTTCATATCGGAAATATTCCGAATTTTAGTTTATTTATACAAATAATATATTCACAGTTTGTTGGATTTCAACAAAGTACTTGCATTTTTATCAAATATCAGATTAATTTCATGCATATAAAGCAAACCGACGGCTGTTCGGAAACAATCGGCCGCCGGTTTATTATTATATTATAATAGTATATATCACGCACGATTTCTGCGCAGGACACCGCCCACTGCCGAAAATGCCGCAAAGCACACTATATTTACGCACACTATGCTTGCGCCGCAGGGCGTTCCAAGCTCATAGGATATCGCCATTCCCGCTATGAATGTGACGACGGATATCACCGCCGAGCATATCGTTACCGCACGGAAGCTCTTGAACACACGCATACTGCACAGCGCCGGGAAAATTATCAGGCTGGAAATCAGCATGCTGCCCATCATTCTCATGCCGATGACTATTGTCAGAGCCGTAAGCAGGGCAATCAGCATATTGTACAAATCCGCCCGTGTGCCTGTGGCTTTGGCGAAGCTTTCGTCAAAGGTTATTGCGAAAATCTTCGTGTAGAAGAACACGAACAGCACCAGCACCAGCACCGCAAGTATAACGCTTATCACCAAGTCGCTCTCGCTTATCGCAAGAATGCTGCCGAAAAGGTAGCTGTCAAGGTCGCTGTTCATGCCGGAAACAGACACCGCCATTACGCCCAGCGCCAGCGCCCCCGTGGATATCAGCGCAATTGCGGAGTCGCCCTTGATACGGCTGCTGCCCGAAATGCGCAGAAGAAGAAACGCCGCCGCCACAACCACGGGAACCGCCACCGCCATGGGCGCCCAGTTCATCACCGCAGCTATCGCCAATGCGCCGAACCCCACATGCGAAAGCCCATCGCCTATCATGCTGTATCGCTTCAAAACAAGGCTCACGCCCAGCAGAGCGGCGCACAGCGAAACAAGTATACCCACCAGAAGCGCACGCATAAGTATCGGCGTTCCGAGAAATGCGGAGATTATGTCAGCCATTTTCTGCGCCCCCTCTCATGAAATCCGACGAGCTGTCGGCAAGAAATTCCTGCGGAGTGCCGAAGAACCAGCTGTCCCGCCGCAGACAGAGTATTCTGTCCGCCTGCCGCATTGCCGCCGAGATATCGTGAGTCACCATGATTACCGTAACGCCGCCGAGATTTATCTTGCGTATAAGCTCGTACATTTCCGCAGTCACTATCGGGTCAAGCCCCGAAACGGGCTCGTCAAGCAGCAGCAGCTTCTTTGTGGCGCAAAGCGCCCTTGCAAGCAGCACACGCTGCTGCTGACCGCCGGATAATTCCCGGTAGCAGCGCTTTTTCAGGTCGGTTATGCCCAAACGCTCCATGTTCTGCGCCGCAAGTCTGCGCTCGCGTTCGGTGTAAAACGGACGAAGCCCCATCGAATTAAGGCAGCCCGAAATCACCACCTCCCACACGCTCGCCGGGAAATCCTGCTGCGCCCCGGTCTGCTGCGGCAGATAGCCTATCTCGCTGCGCCGCAGTCCTCCGCCAAAGCTAATCGTGCCGCCCACCGGCTTTTTCAGCGACAGCAGGGATTTCACGAGAGTGCTCTTGCCGGAGCCGTTCTCGCCGACTATGCAGAGATAATCTCCGCTGTTCACGGTGAAGCTCATATCCTTTATCACCGTCATATTTTCATAGGACAGCGTAAGGCTGTCCACCTTTATAAGCTCTTCCCGTTCCATTTCAATTCACCAGAACTCTCTCCAGATATTGCATGTTGCGCAGCATAAGCGATACATAGCTTTCCCCTGCGGCGAAATCGTCCGCCGAAATGTTGTGGCAGGTATGAAATTCCACCACATCAAACCCGGTATCCTCCGCAAGCACGTCCGCAAGCTTCCTGCCGGAAAGCTCGATACAGAACACCGCTTTAACGGAATCCTCGCACTCCAGCTTATCGAGAAGGAAAGTCATCGTCTGTGCGGAAGGCTCCGTTTCGCTGCCGCACCCCGGAAATGCCGCATAATAATTCAGCCCGTAATGCTTGAAGAAATAAAGCAGCGGAAATCTGTCGCCGAAGATGAAATAACGCCGCTCTCCGTCAAGCAGACTGTGGAGCCGGCTGTCTGCGTCGTCTATCTGTGCGGCGTATGCCTCGGTATTTTCGCCGAGGATTTCGGCGCTGTCCGGGAACAGCTCCGCTGCGCAGCTTCCGAGTGCACGGACAATCTGTGCGGCATTTTCTGGGGAAGTCCACACATGCTCGTCGTATTCCCCGTCCTGTTCCTCAGAGCCGCCGTCATGCTCCCGCTGCATTCCCTCAGATACCTCCTCGTCCAGCAGCGAAACGGCGTCGGTCATGCGGAACGTATGTATATCCGGCGCAGCCTGAAGCACGCTTTCCACCCAGCTGTCGGATTCGCCGCCGTTGTACACGAACAGGTCGCACCCGGCTATCTCCGTGATATCCTTTGCGGACGGGTCATAGCTGTGGCTCTCCTGACCGGGCTTCAGCAGCATTTTTACCTCCGCAGTGTCGCCGAACACCTGCCGTGCGAAATCATACGCCGGAAATATCGTGGCGATGATAACCGGCTTGTCCCGCACTGCGGCTTCATTGTCTGCGGCGCAGCCGCAAAGCGCCGCTGCGAGGGCTGCGGCGATAACAGCCGCAATAATTCTCTTTATCGTCATTTGTCGTCCTTTTCCCGTTCCTCAAGCTCGGTACGGCAGCGCTCGCACAGACCGTATATCACCGTTCTGCCCATATCCACCGAAAAACCGTGCTGCTTTTCTATATGCTCCCGCATTTCCTTCATGAAGCCGCAGTCCATGTGTATAAGCTTCTGACAGCGGTCGCATTTCAGGTGGAAGTGCGAGCGGCACCTGCTCTCGTCCATCAGCTGGTAGCAGGCACCCGAACCGTCGCCGGTGAAACGCTTGAGTATTCCCTGATTTGCAAGCTTTGTCAGCGTGCGGTACACCGTAGCCTCTCCGACGCTTACCTCGCCGCTCGTAATTATGTCCTTTGCGGTGAAGCAGCTACCCTTGTGGCGGCTGAAAAACTCCACAATCTCGTCGCGCTGCTTGGTATTGTAATTATTGCGGTCCACACCGCTCACCTCCGCCGAATTTGATTTTGATTTTCACTTTCAATTTCATATTATAGCACAGTTATCCGTAATTGTCAAGCAGTGTGGAAAAATTTGTTGCAATTTTATTTGTACTGTGATATAATAATTGCAGGGCAATTATTATAAATCAAAAATCCTCGCACATGCGCAAATCAAAGATTTGCTCCGTGCGTATCAAAAAAGAGCAATTATTGTGTCAGTTTGTAGAAAACCCCGCCGCAGCGGAATAAAAGTTTTCGGTCCAGCCTTTTTCAAAAGGCTGGCGGGGGCGGGGCAGAGCCCCGCACTCGGCGCAAAGCGCCGCTGCACGACATCACAAATAAGTTTTTTGTATCACAATGGCGCATTTTTCCGTTTTCACGAAGTGAAATCGCCGCCCCATATGGCGGCGAA
>CAYRLM010000200.1:0-4278 GCA_964425035.1 uncultured Ruminococcus sp. | reverse complement strand
CGCACGCAGCACGGAGTTATTCATAAACGTGCCGCCCTGAACGATTATCTTATCGCCCATGGAGGAGGTGTCACGCAGCTTTATTACCTTGAACAGGGCGTTCTTTACAACGGAATAGGAAAGACCTGCGGAGATATCCGCAACGGTAGCGCCCTCTTTCTGAGCCTGCTTTACACGGGAGTTCATGAACACAGTGCAGCGTGAACCGAGATCCACGGGGTGCTCTGCGGTAAGTCCCAGCGTCGCAAAATCCGCAGAGGACATTCCCAGCGCATTCGCAAAGTTCTCGATAAACGAGCCGCAGCCGCTGGAGCATGCCTCGTTGAGCAGAATGCTCTCAATCTCGCCGTTCTTCACACGCATGCATTTCATGTCCTGACCGCCGATGTCCAGAATAAATTCCGCACCGGGAAGAATACGGTCAGCCGCCTTGTAGTGCGCCATGGTTTCAATTTCGCCGAAATCTGCGCCCAGCGCAGCCTTTATAAGATGCTCGCCGTAGCCCGTAGCGCATGATTTTGCTATGTAAGCGCCCTCGGGCAGCCGGCTGTAAATATCCTTGAGTATGCCTATTACGGATTTCAGCGGGTCGCCGCCGTTGCCGCTGTAATAGGAATAGATTATTTCGGCGTTTTTGTTCAGCAGCACCGCTTTTGTGGTGGTGGAGCCTGCGTCAACGCCGAGGTAGCATGCACCCTTGTGCTTTGATATGTCGGCGGTGGGAATGACCGCCCTTGCGTGGCGCTCACGGAACGCTTTCAGCTCTTCCTCGTCCGCAAAAAGCGGCACCAGACGCTCTACCTCACGCATTTGTGCGGATTCAAGACTGCCCGCCCTCTTCACCAGTGCGTCAATATCGGCTTCTGCGGTTTCCTCCGAGAATGCGCAGCCCATGGCCACGAACAGGTTCGCGTTTTCCGGGAAAATAATCTGCTCCTCTTTAAGCCCCAGCGTTTCGATAAATCTCACCCGAAGCTCGGACAGGTAATGCAGCGGACCTCCCAAAAATGCGACGTTGCCACGGATAGGTTTGCCGCACGCAAGACCGCTTATTGTCTGATTTACCACAGACTGGAACACCGAGGCCGCCACGTCGGAGCGCTTTGCGCCGTCGTTAAGCAGCGGCTGGATATCGCTCTTGGCAAATACGCCGCACCTCGAGGCAATGGGGTAGATGGTGGTATGCTCCTTAGCAAGCTCGTTAAGTCCGCCGATATCGGTATTCAGCAGCGCCGCCATCTGGTCTATGAACGCACCCGTGCCGCCGGCGCAGGTTCCGTTCATTCGCTGCTCGAGTCCGCCCGTAAGATAGGTTATTTTTGCGTCCTCGCCGCCCAGCTCTATTGCGACATCGGTCTGCGGAATCAGCCGCTTTATGGCGTTTGTTCCGGCTGCCACCTCCTGAACGAAGGGAATGCCCAGCCACTTGGAAACGGAAATTCCGCCGGAGCCCGTCACGGCGATAAGAACACGCTCTCCGCCGAAATGCTCTCCGACCTCTTCAATGATATCGTATACTGTTTTGCGGATATCGGAAAAATGCCGCCTGTACCTGCTGTACAGCAGTTCGTCGTTTTCTCCGAGAACAGCAGCCTTAACTGTCGTTGAACCTATATCAAGTCCTACTCGCTTCAATTAATCAAATCCTTTCTGAAAAAGACAAAGGCGTTATGCCCTGATATTGCATATGTAATTATAACACAAACAAACTTTTGATATGCCGGATTATTTCCGCATTATTCTTTATTATAGCATTATTTTTGCTTTTTTTCAAGTGGGAAACTTCAAATTGTTGAAATTCCTCTGTAGTGCTACACGTGTACAATATCATTGACAAACCTACACTTGACAAATTTGTACAAATATGCTATAATAAAACTCATAATTTGAAAGGCAGGTGAATGATATGAAAAATTTAATCGTCCGTAACGGGGATTTCTGTCATTCACATTCTGTGCGCATAGCGGTTTGAGCCATAGTGTCTGTGATAAATTCAAATGTTCCCGTTTTCGGGAACATTTTTTGTTTTAACCGCATAACAAAGGAGTTATTATGAAACAGTTGAATTTTCATTTTGTAACAAACGAAACTGCCGACCTTTTTCACATTCTTATGAAGAATTATGCAAAGGAGCTTGACGAACACCAAAACAGAACAACCGACCCTGCCGTTCTTGAAAAATGGACGGACAGCATTATCCGAAAATCCGAGTCGGAAAGTTTCCGCATTCTACGGCTTTGCTATGTTGAAAACGAAATAATTGGCTTTCTTTATGCAACTATCGACCAACCCGATGAGAATGGTTATCACAGAACAGGTCACGGCTATATTATGGAATTTTATGTGCTGCCCGAACATCGTCGCAAGGGCTACGGCAGAATTATGGTTAGCCATATCGAACAGTTTTTCAGAGAACAGGGTGTTACCCAAATGTATCTAACAGCCGACCCCGTTACAGGTAAGCCGTTCTGGTCTGCACTTGGATTTACAAGCAAGGGGGAATTCTCGCCTGACAACGGACAGGAGATTTTTGAAAAGGTAATTCCATCCGATATTGTCACAATTTCTACAAGTGAATTTCTTACAAACAATCTTGCCGAAAAAATTGCAATTGCACAATGGAACAAAGCCGAGTGGGCAAGCAGTATTATTCGTGTCCTGTATGATTACAAATCCGAAACAGATTGCTTTAACGTGATTGCTGAAAACTCAGCTGGTGCTGTTGTAGGACGGCTGTTCTGCATACAGAATGACATCAATCCACGCCTTTGGTATTACGGTGATTTGCTTGTAATCCCCGAATACCGCCGCAGGCATATCGCACAGCGTATGCTAAAAACGGCAATAGAAGCAATAAAGGACAAGGGTGGAACTGTCCTGCGTTGTTATGTCGAGCCTGATAACTATGTATCACTGAGTTTACAGAAAAAATTCTCATTTGAACAGAAATCCTATCAGACTTTTATGGAGCTTATAAATGACGGACAGCTTATGTTTGAAAAGGAGATTGTACCCTATCACGCAGAAAAAAGCGGATACGAGCGCGGCGGTATACATAACAATGATTTATGGGAAAAATGTCGATACACTCCACGGAAATGAAATCAGCTATAATGAATGGCGTGAGGCACTTTCGGCAAATGACGAGGACGAAGCGTATTTTCTGATATACAAGGACGCAATTCCTGTTGCATGGTTTAAAATAAATGGCTTATGTGACAATAACACCTGTTGGATTTCTATGCTTGCGGTTGAACCTGCGTTTCAGAAACGCGGAATCGGCGAATGTGCTGTGCGGTTTGCGGAGAAATTTCTTAAAGAAATCGGAAAATCCTGTGTATCTATTCATACCACCGCAGATAATATCCCTGCGCAAAAGCTTTATAAAAAATGCGGGTATTCGGTTTCGGAAAAATGCGATTACATAACGGGTGACGGCATAAAAAGAGCAGGTTACACGTTCACAAAACGGATTTGAAACTTATTCCTTAGGCTCTGTAAGAAACTCGTTCTGCCTTGCCGCCTCTTTTATTTCATCATCATACCCCGTCAGCGCCGCAAAGGGCGAAAACTGCGCCGCACGGTCGATTGCGGACATGGGATCGTGCTTTTCGGAAACGTGGTGAGGGAGGTTTATTATGTTGTCATAGTTATGGGTGAGGATCATTTTTGGGCTCCTTTACAAATGGGAATTTGCAAGCTGAACGCTAATCGTCTATGCTGTCTTTGGACAAGCCTTCCACAAAGTCCAGAAAACTCTGTATTTTCAAATCAATTAATAAAAATCAATAATACAATCCGTTAAACGAAACGACCGCATATCATTCAACACAATGGAATCAGTATCAATATCAATTCTAGCAAGCTCTTCATTTAACGCCTTAGCTCCCTGTTCGAGTTGCTGTCGCCACCCTTCAATATCCCCCTTATAAGAAACCGCCTCAAATATGTCACCATTTGGCAAAGTAATCTTACATCCTTCAATTAAAGCTCCTCCACTTTGAGGAATTTTGGGCGGAACATTAAATAACTCGTGAAAAAGTTTATCGAATTTAACTTTACTATTATTAGAAACATAACAAAATTCCCGACCTTCAACAAGGTACGTACCTGGCACTCTTCTCTCCGTCTGAATTGAATGTCCAAGCAAACTCTCTAATAGTTCTTTCATTATTATAAACCTCCTACCTATTTTTTTAACTGGTGTTATTATGAATTCAAAATTGTACTATTTATTCAGTGCTTTATAAACTTCTTTTGAAACGATGCCATAGCTTC
>CAYRLM010000199.1:0-4290 GCA_964425035.1 uncultured Ruminococcus sp. | reverse complement strand
GTTTTCAACTTCATGAGAATAAGTCATTGTTGTTTGAACTCCTTTCAACATTTTGTCCGGAGAAGTTTGCCCGGACATTCATCTGTATTATACAACATTTCTCAACATTTTGCAATAGGTTAGAGGAACATAACCGCAAAAATTTTGTTTACTCGAACAATAATCGCGCAGCTGACCGAACCATAGAAAACACTTGACACCGAACCGCTAAAATGTTATAATCACCATATAGCATAAAAAAGGGGCGGAAAATATGAAAAAAATGCTGTTCACCTATAATCCGAACTCAGGCAAGGGCGCAGTGAAGCAGGCTCTGTCGGACATTCTGACCATTTTCACGGAAGGCGGCTATGATGTGCTGGTTCACCCGACAAGCTGCCCCGGCGACGCCATAGAATACATATCCCGAAACGGCAGGGAATTCGACATGGTGGTAAGCTCCGGCGGCGACGGAATGCTGCACGAGCTTGCCTACGGTATGTCTGCGGGAAGAGTGACCTGCCCGTGCGGTTATATTCCCTCGGGGACAGTCAACGATTTTGCTTCTTCGCTCAATATCCCGAAAGACATTCGCACGGCGGCAAAGGTGATTATGCGGGAGAATTTCCTGCCGGTGGATCTGGGGCGCTTCAACGGCGGCTACTTTGCCTATATTTCGGCGTTCGGCTGGTTTACCGACGTAAGCTACGTCACAAGCCAGAAAACCAAAAACCGGCTCGGATCGTTCGCATATTTCCTCACGGGACTTCGTTCCTTTGAGCCCAAGTACCTCAAGGACAATTCCGGCAGGGTAAAAATCACATGGGAACACGGCGAGATCGAGGACGATTTCATATACTGCATGGTAGGCAACACTCGTTCTGTCGGCGGAATGAAGAACCTCGTCCCGGACGGCGCTTCTCTCACCGACGGAAAGCTGGACTGCCTTTTCATAAAATCTCCGCACAATCTCGCGGATCTTGACGCAATAAACCGTTTTGTTATGACCCACGACTGCGACACCGATATGATTGTATCTTTCAAAACCGCAGGACTGTCGGTATCCTGCGAGAAGCCGTTCCGCTGGACGCTGGACGGAGAGCCCGGCGGCGAATACACCTCCGCAGACATTCGGGTAGTCCCCGGAACGCTGAAAATCGCCGTGCCGGAATAACAATAAAACACATCGGGCGCTGTTTTTTTGGCAACAGCGCCCGATTTTATCCGATTTCGATTATTTCGGCAGCCGAAAGCGCTTCGCAGTCGGAACTGTCATGGGTCACAAGCACGGCGGTCTTACCCGTCAGCATACGGCGGCAGTATTCGGCAACCTGAGCCCCGGTAGCCTCGTCAAGCCCCTTGAACGGCTCGTCAAGCACTATTGCGGAATATTCCGCAAGCAGCGCCCGAACCAGCGCCACACGGCGTTTCATGCCGCCCGACAATTCACGCACCGGCTTATCGGCGCAGTCCGCAAGTCCCACCGCCGCAAGCGCACGGGAAATATCCCCGCTGCTGCGCGTCCTGCCAGTCACCAGCCGTATGTTTGCCGCAGCCGTGAGATTTTCACACAGCCTGTCCTCCTGAAACACCGCCGAAAAAACTGCGCCCGAAACGCTGCCGCCGTCCGGCCGGATAAGCCCGGTGAGAAGCCCCAGCAGCGTGGTTTTTCCGCAGCCGGAGGCACCCATCACCGCAGTGGTTTTGCCTGCCGGGAATATGTGCGTGAAACCGCTCAGCACCGCATTTTCGCCGTAGCTTTTGGAAAGCCCCTCCGCTCTCAGTTCCGCAGGAGGAAGCTCATGAAATTCCGCAGAACGCCGCCGCTGTATCTGTTTGCCCGAAACCGCATGTACCGTCAAATCCACAAGCAGCAGGAATATTTTCTCGCTCGCCCAGCTCAGCAGTATCACTGCGATAGTCCACGCAAAAAGGTCTGCGGTTTCGAGATAAATTTTGGCGTTGTACAGCTTCTCGCCGATAGAGCCTGAGGGTATCCCGATTATCTCAGCCGCTGCGCCGCTCTTCCAGCTTAAGCCTATCGCAAGCCGTGCGGCATTGCGGAAATACGGAAGCAGTTGCGAAAGATACACTCCCGTAAACCTGCGCCACGCCGGGACGCGGAACAATTCCGCCATCTCGTTCAGCTTTGTATCGAGGTTCTCAAGCCCCTCAAGCATTCCGGAGTAAACCACCGGGAGCGTTATCAGGAACGATATCAGCACCGACAGATTTCTGGAAGTCACCCAAATAAGCGCCAGAACCGTGATGCTTGCCACCGGAACCGCCTTGACCGCAGATATCAGCGGAGAGAGCAGCAGCTTCACCGCACGGAATTTGGCGGCAAGCAGCGCCAGCAGTACGCCGCAGAGAGTACCCAGCCCAAAGCCGCAGAGTATCCTGCCCGACGAAAAGCCTACGCTCCTGCGGAATTCCGCAGCGGGGACAAGCTCCGCCAGCCTTGACAGCGCCTTTATCGGAGATACCAGCAGTATTTCCTGATCCAGCAGCATCGCACCGACCTGCCACAATATTAGCCAGAACAATACGCACAGAGCCGCTGCGATACGCTTCTTCATTACATCACCTGCCGAGCTTTATCATGCGCCGTAATAGAAATCGTCCGCGGGGAGCGCACCGCCGACCGACGTTGCATCGCTCTCGAACAGCACGTTCAGGTATCCCGAAAGCTTCTTCTTCATCTCGGCGCCGGAAACAAACACGATATTGCACTTCGGCAGAGCCTTTTCGGCCACTGCCGCCGTAACGATGTCATACTTTTCGATCAGCTGTGCTGCGTCGGCGGTGTTCTCGTTTACATATTCGACAGATGTACTGTATTCGTCCAAAAACGCCTGAACCGCCTCAGGATACTCCTCGATAAATTCCGTGCGTGCAACCACAACGCCCGTCACAAGTGCGCTGCCGTTATTGAGCGCAGACCACTGCTCGTTCAGGTCAAGCACTACGTTCACGCCCTCGCTCTTGCTCTGGGCGGTGGTAACAAACGGCTGCGGCAGCATTGCCGCACTTCCCTCGTCGGAAAGCAGAGCGCTCAGGCACTCGGAATGTTCGCTCTTCCACTCGATGTTCACATCGTTGTCGGGGTCAATGCCGTTCTGGGTGAGAATGTACCGCAGGGCAAATTCCGGAGTTGCGCCCTTTCCGCTGGCATATATGGTCTTTCCGCTGAGGTCGGCAACGTTTGATATGGTAGGTTCGCCGTTTTCGCAGATGTAGAGTACGCCGAGCGTATTAATCGCCAGCACCTCAACGCCGCCCTCGGTCTTGTTATACAGCACGGAAGCAAGATTTGCCGGAACGCATGCGATATCGGCATTGCCCTGTATCAGTGCAGGGGTTATCTCGTCTGCTGCGCCGGCTATGGTGAACTGGTAGCTGTCGTTGCTGCTTTCATCGTCCATGAGCTTTATCATGCCCATTGCGGTAGGGCCCTTGAGCGCCGACACGCGAATGACCTCCGGCGAAGCCGCCTGATCGTCTGACGGAACTTCAGCCGTTGCGGTATCAGCCGCAGAGTTTTCGTCCGAGGAGGTGCCGACGGTACTCTCCGCAGCGCTTTCCTCTGCGGTCTTTTCGGTCTGAGAAGCCGCTTCGGTGACGTTCCCGGAGGTTTCTCCCTGCGATGAACAGCCTGCCAGCATTCCCATGCAGAGAACCGCCGCAAGCGCACTCTTGAATTTCTTTGTAATACTCATTCTTCGTTTCCTTTCTGTATACCTTCAGTTTTTGAATACACCGTCTTTACGGTAACTCCCCTCAGTCTGCCCAGTCTGCCGGACAGCCCGGATATAACGTCCGGCGGTGCGTCAAGGACTACATTGATGATATTCAGGCCCTTCTGCCGATAGGGTATGCCCATTCTGCCGATGATGTAGCGGCGGCAGCCGTGAAGAAGCGTATTGATCTCGGCGGCGCTTTCCTCGCTGCCGACTATCATTGAAACGACTGCGACCCGTGTTTCCTCCACAGAAATTCCTCCCAAACAAAAACAGCCCTTTTCCCCTGCCGGAAAAAGGCGCACAGAAATATTTCCGCAGCCACTGCGGAATTTCACGGCCTTTTGCCTCAAGCCTTTTCGGGGTTTCGGCAGCAGAAAGATACGGGTTCATTCCGTCAGGCGCATAAGCGGCTTTCGGTCTGAATTCATTAACTAAACTATAACATATTTTTCCGTCTTTGTCAAGCGTATTTTCATGTAATATTCACTATTTTTAAAGGCTATTGTAAATTTATCAATGATATTGTACACGAAAGGCAGAAAGAAATTCGAAAGGAGAAAGAAAGTAA
>CAYRLM010000198.1:0-4293 GCA_964425035.1 uncultured Ruminococcus sp. | reverse complement strand
CAAAGCGCTAAAGGGGTGCGGGGGAAAACAAGAGTTTTCCCCCGATTCGCAGACGGTAGTCTGCGAATAAAGACTTTATAGACAGACTAACCGGCTGCACGAATGCAGCCGGTTTAGACCGTCATAAAATTTCAGGCTTATTAGGCGATTATACGCGCAGCTTTTCAACCTGCTGCTTCAGCACGCGAGCCTGAGCGGAAAGCTCCTCGCAGGAAGCGGCGGACTGCTCGGCGGTAGCGGAGTTTGTCGCTATTACCTGAGAAATCTGGTCGATACCGATAGTTACCTGGTCAACAGCCTGAGCCTGCTGCTCCGCTGCCGCAGAAATATCGGAAACAAGCTGTGCGCTCTGCTTTGACAGCTCCGTAACCTGAACCAGCGCTTCTGCGGTTCTGGAAGCGATTTCGGAACCGTTGCGCACCGCTTCTGTGGTTGCGGAAATCAGCGCACGAGTGCTGTTTGCGGACTGTGCGGACTTGGAAGCAAGGTTGCGTACCTCATCTGCAACTACCGCAAAGCCCTTGCCTGCCTGACCTGCTCTTGCAGCCTCGATTGCGGCGTTCAGCGAAAGGATATTGGTCTGGAACGCTATATCCTCGATAGTCTTGATGACATCGGAAATTGCCTCGGACTGCTTTTCGATCTGCTCCATGGCTTCCAGCATGTTCTGCATTTCTTTGCCGCGCTGCTGCATCTGCTCGGCGCATTTTCCGGAGATATCGCTTGCGCGAACCGCATTATCGGCTGTCTTGGTGACATTAACGGATATGTCGCTGATTGTGGAAGAAAGCTCATCTACCGCAGTAGCCTGCTTTGTTGTACCCTCGGCAAGAAGCTGTGAACCGTCCGCCATCTGCTGCGAACCTGCCATTACGTCATGCGCAGAGGAATTCATGCTCTCGATAACGCCGGTAAGCGTTTCCTTGATATCCTTGAAGGATTCGTTTATCTGCTCGAAGGTTCCGACATATGTCATTGACGGCTGAGCCGAGAAGTCACCGGTACCCATCTTCTCGAGCACTCTAGAGATATCATGTACATAGGACTGCAGTCTGTGCTTTGCTTCGGTCATCTTTTCGGCTATCTCGCCCATTTCGTCGGCGGAGAACTGGAACTGAGAATCGGGGGCGTCAAGCTCGCCGTTTGCAAGATCATCGCATATCTTTTCCAGCTCGATTACAGGATTCTTAACCTGATGCTTCATGATTGTGACTATCATCACGCCGATACCCAGACATACAATAACAAGCACCGCTATCTCAAAGAATATCGACATAGCCAGCTGTTTATCGCTGTCTGCGGTGGAATAACCCGAGAAGCATGCGCCGACGATCTTGCCGTTGATGTCCTTTAAGGGAACATACTTTACATAGAATTTTTCGTTGTTGATCGTTGCTCTGCCGATGTATTCGGTGTCGCTCTGTACCTTTGCCCAGATGCCGGAATCCATCTTTGTGCCGACATATCTGACGCCCTTGTCGTTTAAGACGGTGGTGCTGTATCTGGTATCGCCGCACAGCAGAGTTATCTCGGCACCGCACTTTTCCTTGACGCTGTCCGGGATATCGGGCGACGCAAGGTCGCTTGCCACAATAATAGTGCCGTTGTCGCCCACATTTTCGTAGTTTATGACATACAGCTTGCTGTTATCGGATATTATTCCGTCACTCGCCGATGACGCCCCGGATGTATATGTGCTGCTGATAGTAAAATTATCCGACTTCCATGCAATGCTTCCGTCGGCAAGCACATATGCGCAGGACAAATATTCGCCGGTGTCAACGCTATTCCACTTGTCTGCAATGCCCTCGGGACTGCTTGTGCCGTCAGCCACAAACAGCGATATCTTGGTACTCAACAATTCTATTTCGCTGTCCAGCTCAGACTGAAGCACCGTAATACCTGCGCCGGCTATTTCCTCTCTCAGAGTGGTAACAAAGTTCAGCATAACGCAAGTAACCACGAGCGCCACAATGATTGCCGTTTCCGCTGCGAACAGGCAGGACATAATGGTAATCTTTGTGCCGATTTTCATGGACTTCTTCATAGAGAGTAAATTTGCACCGTTTGAAATTCCCTGGATATTCATTGTTTCATCGTCTTCTTTCAATTTCATGTTTTTTCCAGCCTTTCTTTCATGTTAGCGCAGCGCCTGCCTGAAAGTACGGTTATTCAAACAATTACGCCTTTCGCTATTTATTTATATCGGCAGTGTCTGTTATTTTTTTACAAAAATCACGCATTTTATTTCGTTTATGCACAAAATTTGCCTTTTTCGTGGTTTATTTTGCCACAATTTTCCTCGGAGGTTATTTGCGGATTTCAAGCGGCATATATTTCGGCATAAGGACAAGGTCACGGTCACGGAGGAACAATATGGGACTGAAACAAAAGCTCACCGCACTGGGTGAGCTTCCATGGAAACATTCGCTGGTAACGCTGAGGGACGGCTGCGAGCTTTGCGCCGAAAACTGCACCGAGGTGGTGGGGTGTACCGACCGTTCGGACAGCGGCGAGATAGTCCTGAAAATACGCTGCGACGGCGCCGACCGTCTGCTGAGGGTATGCGGCGGCGGACTTATGCTTGAAAGCTTCGGGGCATACGGCGTGCGTATCAGCGGGGATATTACATCAATGGCTTTCATTGAGCTGTGAGGTGAACGATGATATCATTTCTTGGGCAGGTGGAATTCAGCGGCTACGGCGGCTATCCCGAAAAGATGGCTTCGGCGCTGATACAGTCCGGGATACAGCTTCGGCGGCTGAAATTCGGCGACGGAACCGTCAGCGGAGCGGTATCGCCCGCAGATTACTGGACTGTGTCGGCTGCGGCGCACCGCTGCGGCGTCAGACTTCGTGCGGGAAAGCGCCGAGGGCTGTACTTCACCGCACTGCGCTACCGCAGACGTGTGGGACTTTATCTGGGCGCACTGGCATTCGTGATGATACTTTCCGTCAACGGCAGCCGCATACAGGATATAGAGATAACAAGCAGCAGCGAGCTTACAGCCTCGCAGCGCTCGCAGATAAAGGCGATACTTGACGACTGCGGCATACGCACCGGAAGCTCCGCCCGCACGGACACAAAGACCGCCGAGCGCCGCATTATGCTGGAGCTTCCCGAGGCGGCATGGGTGGATATATCCGTGGTGGGCTTTCGAGTGCTGGCTGACGTGGAAACGGTAACGCCCATGCCTGAAATGCAGAACTCCGATATTCCCTGCAATATAGTGGCTTCACGGGCGGCGGCAATAATTTCACACACCGTCAGAGAGGGCGCTCTGGTGACGCAGGCGGGCAGCGGTATCCCCGCAGGAGGGCTGCTGGTAAGCGGTATCGTGACCGACGGCGCAGGAAACGTGTCATACCGTCACGCCAGTGCGGATATCATCGGCGAATTCACCGAAACGCAGGAGTTTTTCGTGCCTTACCGCGAAACGGTTCAGCGTGCGGACGGCGATGTCACCGAATTCACATGGCTGCAATTCGAGGACGACAGCATACCGCTGTTCTTCGGCAGCGCCGAAGTCGCTGACGCCGTATACACCGAGCAGACCGAGCCTGTCATGCTTTTCGGGCATAAAACTCCGCTGACTGTCAGACGGGGAAAATTCACCGCACTGAGAAGCGTCGAGGTGGTTCGCTCCGCCGATGACTGTATCTCGGAGCTTTCACGCCGACAAGCGGATTTTGAGGAGAATTTCTACGGGGAATACGAGATAGCGGCATGTGAAAAAACGTTACTCCCCGAGGAGGACGGGATACGGCTCACCGCAGTCTACACGCTGAGGGGGAATATTGCGCAGGAGCAGGAAATTTACCTTTCGGAACGATGAACGCTTGGGCAGCGCTGCCATAGGATATTCGTTATTCCGGCTTGACAACCGGGGTTTTTGATGGTAAAATATAATAAGATACTCCAATTGGAAAAATTACGGAGGTGCGCAATGGCAAAACGAGATGAAGAACGCAAAAAAAATCAGGAAACGCTGCACCGCAGGGTGATAATCAACTGGATAATCTGCATAGCTTCGCTGGCGGCGATAATCGTTCTCAGGCTGATAGCAGGGCAGCAGTAAACCTCACCGCAGCCGTGGGGTTCGCTGCGGCTGTCGTCTGTCCGTCGAAGCGCTGCGCATATACCTTATTATAAATATATATTCGGATAATAAAAAACGCCGTGAATATTTCCACGACGAATTTTGTTTAATTGAGCCGCATAATGCAGCGAGAAAAAATATGGAGCGGATTACGAGGCTCGAACTCGCTACCTCCACCTTGGCAAGGTGGCGC
>CAYRLM010000197.1:0-4335 GCA_964425035.1 uncultured Ruminococcus sp. | reverse complement strand
ACCCCGCCGCAGCGGAATAAAAGTTTTCGGTCCAGCCTTTTTCAAAAGGCTGGCGAGTGCGGGGCAGAGCCCCGCACTCGGCGCAAAGCGCCGCCAATGAAGAATATCACAAAAAGTATTTCGCAGCACAGAGGCGCATTTTTCCGTTTTCACGAAGTGAAATCGCCGCCCCAAACGGCGGCGAAGGAAAAATGCGAGCGTTGGCGGCGGCAGCAGCGTAGCTGCGACTTCAAGCCGCCAATGCAGCTAAAGGGGTTCGGCGGAGGACGCAAGCGTCCACCTAAAACAAGAGTTTTCCCCCAATTCGCAGACGGTAGTCTGCGAATAAACACTTTATCGACAAGCTGATATGTTCGTATACGCCCATAAGAACATCTTTTTAAGCCGTATTCTCTGCGGATTTCTGCCGCCGAACCTTTTTGCTGAGCCTGTGACGGCAGATAAAGAAGCATACCACATGCGCCGCAACGGTAATCACCCATGATACCGGGTAGGACAGGTACACCGTATCCGGCGTGTGATACTGTTCAATCTGGAACACTGTGCCAAGCCAGACAAGGCGAAGTCCGCACGCACCGAGCAGGGACACTATCATCGGCGTCACAGAGTAGCCCATGCCCCTGAGCGACCCTACCATAACGTCCATTATACCGCAGAGGAAGTATGTCCCGCAGACATATGTGATTCGGCGCAGCCCTGCGTTTATAGACTCCTCGCCGGAGGTGTAGATACCGAGAAGCTGACGTCCGAAGGTTGTCGCAACGCCAAGCCCGAGTATTGCCCAAACTGCCACCACGCAGGTCAGTCCGCACAGAAGTATTTTGTTTATGCGTTCGTATTTACCTGCGCCGAGGTTCTGGCTGGTGAATGACAGCGTGGACTGATAGCAGGAGTTCATCGCCATATATACGAAGCCCTCAATGCTTGCCGCTGCGGAATTTCCCGCGATGACCGCTTCTCCGAACAGGTTTATGGAGGACTGTATCACAACGTTTGACAGCGAAAACACGGTTCCCTGAAAGCCTGCCGGAAGCCCTATCTTCATTATCATGCCGAGCTTGTCGCGATGTATGCGCAGCCGGCGCAGCTCAAGCTTAAGTCCGCTTTCTTCTTTTTCGCGCATAAGGCAGCGCACCATAAGGAATGCGGAAACACCCTGTGAAATTGATGTCGCAAGTCCTACCCCTGCGGCGCTCATATTGAACAGCACCACAAAAATAAGGTCGATGACAACGTTGGTAACTCCTGCGCATATGAGGTAGATAAGCGGTCTGCGTGTATCTCCGGCGGCACGGAGAAGCGCATTGCCGAAGTTGTATATCATCATGAACGGCATTCCGCAGAAATATATTCTGAGGTAGCTTGCCGCCATGCCGATAATGCTTTCCGGGGTAGACATCAGCCGCAGTATCTGCTCCGCAAAAAGCAGCCCTATTATCATAAGTATAAATCCGCTTATCACGCTGAGCGTCATTGCGGTATGCACCGTTTTTTTCAGCTCGGTGATATTTTTTGCGCCGCAGTAGCGTGCCGCAACCACGTTTGCGCCGATGGAAAGCCCGATAAACAGGTTGGTCATCAGGTTTATCAGCGCCGTGTTGGAGCCGACCGCCGCAAGGGCGTTATCTCCCGCAAATTTGCCCACGACGATTATATCCGTCGCATTGAACAGCAGCTGAAAAAGTCCCGAAAACATTATAGGAAGTGTGAATACTATCATTTTGCGCAGTATCGGGCCGCTGCACATATCAACATATCTTGCCTGTTTCATTGTTCGCTTCTTTCTTTAGCCCATTGCCTTTACTTTACAGGCTCGAAACGGAATTTCTGCTCCGCCTGCGGGTATTTTTCATGGTCGGTTTCGGAGAGGAACATCTCCAGCGGACGGGCGCATATTTTTCCCTCGCCGTAAAGCGCCCGATAGATTACCAGCCGCTCGCCTGTTTCGGTGTGATGGGCGACCGCAAGTATTTCATATAAGTATTGTGCGGATTCCGCACGCTGTGCTTCGGTCAGCATTCCCCGCTTAAAATGCTTGACAACGGTGCCGGGTACAAGGTCTTTTTCCGTCATGTCACACCACCTGAAAAATATAGAATTTAAGGTAATCCGTTTCCGGAACATTCCACAGTATCGGGTGATCCGGGGACTGTCTGCGAGCCTCTATCTGCCGCAGGGAAACTCCTGCGTCGGCGGCTGCGTCATGCAGCATATGCCGAAACAGCGTTTCGGTCATGAAGTGCGAGCATGAGCAGGTGGCAAGATAACCGCCTCGCGGCAGCAGACGCATTGCTTTGAGGTTTATCTCCTTGTAGCCCCGTTCTGCGGATTTCACGGTGCTGCTGCTTTTTGTGAACGCAGGCGGGTCGAGGATTATGAAGTCATATGGGCGTTCGCCGCTGCGGTACAGTTCCGTCAGCAGGTCGAATACGTCTGCCTTTGTGAATTGCATTCTGTCGGAAAGGCCGTTCAGCTCGGCGTTTTTGCGGGTCATTTCAACGGCGTCGGCGGAGATGTCCGCAGCGTTCACCAGCTTCGCACCGGCGGCAGCGGCGTTCAGGGCGAACGCCCCGGTATGCGTGAAGCAGTCCAGAACCCTCCTGCCCTCGGCTATGCGGCGGATTGCCTGTCGGTTGTATTTTTGGTCGAGGAAAAACCCGGTTTTCTGTCCGTTGATATAATCCACGGAGTATTTTATGCCGTTTTCCGTTATTTCGGTAATGCCGGACAGGTCGGTGCGCAGTCCCGCACCGTTCCAAAAGCCCTTGTATTCCTCCATGCCCTCAAGCCTGCGTATTTTCACATCGTTGCGCTCGTACAGGGCGGTTATGCTTTCGCCCATGTCCGCAAGCGTACCGACAAGAAGCTCGTAGAGCGTTTGCTTTATGAGTTCCGTTCCGAGGGAAAGCACCTGCGTCACCAGAATATCGCCGAAGCGGTCAACGGTAAAGCCGGGGAAGCTGTCCGCCTCTCCGAATATAAGGCGGCAGCATCGGAAATCCTCCGCACCCATGACGGTGCGGCGGTAATCCAGCGCATATTTTATTCTGCGGGCGTAGAAATCCCTGTCGAACCTGTCGTTTGCGTTTCGGGAAATTATGCGAATGCGTATCTTGGAGCTGTCGTTTATATAGCCTGTGCCGAGATACCGCCCCTTGCGGCTGAAAACATCGGCAAGTCCGCCGTTTCGGTATTCGCCGGAGAGTTCGGTGATTTCCTCGGCATAAACCCACGGGTGTCCCCCTCGTAGGGCTTTTTCGCCTTTTTCGGTGACTGTGGCTCTGGGGTAAGTTCTTTCCATAATAATTTCCTTTTCTTTAATTATACAGCTTTTACGGCTTTGCCGGATAACGGTCAAGCCGCAATGTATATCTCAGACCGGCGAAGATATCGGGCGCACGGGAGTACAGAAAAAAACAGCCGCACAAATGTACGGCTGAACGTTGGTTGCGGGAGCCAGATTCGAACTGACGACCTTCGGGTTATGAGCCCGACGAGCTACCGAGCTGCTCCATCCCGCGATATCCAGTACTCTGCTAAAGAGCGGCTGAAAGCCGATTTCTCATGAGTACTTAGATATTATATCACAGTGATTATGATTTGTCAAGGGGTTTTGTAAAAAAAGTTGAAAAAATTTATTGCGTTGACATCACTCTTACCGCAAGCTCTCCGGATTGCTCGCAGACCTCGGCACGGCAGCCGCTTTTCAGCTCGCCGGAAACCATCATGCAGGACAGTCTGTCCTCTATCTGCGTTGTGATGGTTCTGCGCAGCGGACGGGCGCCCATGCTGCGTTCGCGGCTGCTGCGGCATATATGCCGCACCGTACCGTCGGTGAAGCTGAGTGAAATTCCGCACTGCGAGGCACGCTGCGCCAGCTTCGCCAGAAGTATGCGGCATATCTTTTCAAGCTGCTCCTCGCCCAGCTTCCTGAAAACTATCACATTGTCTATGCGGTTGATAAGCTCGGGGCTGAATTGCTTTTTCAGCGCCGACATGACGTCCGCTTCTCCGTTGTCCCCCTGTCCGCCGCCGAAGCCGAGAGCGTTTTTTGAGAGCTGCTCCGCACCGATGTTGCCCGTCATTATCACTATCGTGCTGCGGAAATCGGCTCGTCTGCCGTCCGAAGCGGTCAGCGTACCCTCCTCAAGTATCTGCAAAAGCAGGTTGAGCACGTCCGGGTGAGCCTTTTCCACCTCGTCGAAAAGAACTACCGAGTAGGGCGAACTGCGCACACGTTTGATAAGCTGCCCTTCCTCCTCATAGCCGACATATCCGGGCGGCGAGCCGATAAGCTTTGACACCGAGTGCTTTTCCATGAACTCCGACATATCG
>CAYRLM010000196.1:0-4336 GCA_964425035.1 uncultured Ruminococcus sp. | reverse complement strand
CAATGCAGCTAAAGGGGTAAGGGGGAAAACAAGAGTTTTCCCCCTATTCGCAGACCATAGTCTGCGAATGACTTTATCGACAAGCTGAAAAGCCCCGTAAGGGGCTTTTTTCGCACGCACGCACTCACACTGTGGCGAAGCCCCGACGGGGATTTTCCGCCGGTATAAAACAAAACGGTGAGTTCCTTTTGGGGAGCTCACCGTTTGTGATGTACTGCCATTATATTGTTGAATGTTTTATGTGCAAGCTTAGCTGTTTCAAATCTCATGCGCCGACCCCCGCTTTCACAATAGCTTCTTCAGAAAATCCGTTTGCAAGATAATCCTCGGTTATATCTGCTGCATTAATCGGGGAAACCTCGAAATAATTCAGCACCTTTACAAACCGGGTAATTTCATCTTTGTCGGAACTGATGTCGGCTATGCAAAAGCTGTTGTTGCGCACACCGTATGCCGTGTATCTTACCAAATCGTCCGTTATCCTTTCTTCCGAAATTATTACCCACATTGTTATTACCTCCGTCATATAGTCATATATATATATATATATATTGCATACATATACATATACATACTCCAAATGGCAGTCATCTTACCTCGTATCTTTATTATAGCACAACGTTTCAAAAAATGTTGCAATTTTTTTAATTTAATCATGCAAAAATCAATTTTCTGGCAAATAGACAAAAAAGACTATGGTGTTTTAGGATTTTTTCAGCTTGAATTTCGTTTTTATGTATGAAATTACATTACATACCAGTTAAAAAGGGGGTTATGTCCTTAATTTATTTTTCCACTTCTTCAACAGCCTTTTCAACTTTGTTAAATTACTTCACAAGCGGTTTTGACAGTGTTTTTAACTCAATTGTTGAAAACTGTATTAAGTTAATCAACCATTCAACAATTTTAACCGCTGTTTCAACAGTTTTCACCGTTGAAATCGTTGAAAACAGGTGGACTTTTGTTGAAAAATATGGCAGTTGTTTACAACTGCCATAAAATTATCCATAAATTGTCCAAAAAATAACAATGCGCCGATTTAATGTCAGCGATATCTAAAATCCTCCGTACCTGTTTCTGTCATTTCCGGCTGAATATGTGTCTGTTTGCCGCAGCAAACACAGGGGTTATCCGTAAGATTCCGACAGCAAAACCTGCGGATTACAGCTGTGCGACCGACTGCACCGTTATACGGCTGCGGACAATACGGCGCTCGGTGTTACGCCGCAAAGCTCTCCAGCAGACTGTACAGCGCCGTGGGGATAATCTGTAACGTGAACGTATCCGCAGCCAGAACCAACGCAATTATGACGGTGAAGCGGGACAGGAACACGCCCCAGCGCTTTCCCGCGGAAACGTTCCACATCTTGGGAACCTTATAGCGCCTGATTTTGCGGAGCTTTGCAATTGCCATGAGCACGCCCGCTATCATCAGCATGATGACGACAAAGCAGAATATCAGATAGCACACCACGCCGGGAGTTTGCTCGGTGGTTTTTCCGAGCAGGTAATCACCGACATCATCAAATGTTATCAGCAGGAGCATTAACCCCGATATGCCGTTGAAAATCCCGTGCATTATCATCGTTGGAATTATCGACTTGGTGGAAACCGCTATATATCCCAGACATACGCCCAGAACAGCCGCATAGAAGAACTGGTTGAAATTCGCATGAGTAAGCCCGAAAAGCAGCCCCGACACTATTATCGCAAAGCCGTTGCCGTAGGGTCTGAGGGCTTCCATAACAATTCCTCTGAACCAAAATTCCTCGAAAATCGGCGCAATCACCACCAGCTGCACCAGAAGCACCAGTGCGCAGAACATATTGTCCGGCGTAAGCTCGTTGACGGTGTTGAAGGATTTGTACAGGTCGGTGTTCTCAAACAATGAGGATATGAGCATGGTCAGCATATTCACCATGAACGACAGCCCGTACATTGCCGGGAACATTCCCATTGCATTGGCGAAATACACGGGCTTGCCGTATATCTTTGAGCACATTCCCTTGGGCATGAGCAGCAAGACCGCACAGGTTATCGGTATAATATACAGAAACAGAAAGCTGAAAAGCGTCTGTACAAGATACGACATATTGACGTCCATGGCGTCAAAAATACCGCCGTCTAACATCAGCGACAAAAGTATGCTTTCCGCTCCTCTGGAAACGAAAATGATAATCAGCATAATTCCCAGCTTCAGGCAGACGCTTTTGAAGCCGTGCATTTTATCGTTCGGGGAACCGGGGATATTTTCGGCGGTTTCCGAAACAGCTTCGGTGAAATTCTCTTCCATGACCGTTCCTTTCTTATTTTCCGATTAATCTATGCTCATCGCTTATTTCCTCGACTATCTCCTCGATGGATTTTTCGGAGCAGTCTACGGTTATGTCGGCGTATTCCTCATACAGTCTGCGGCGCTTGCGGAATACGTCCTCGATGGTGTCGCCGGGGCGCATGGCTATGCCCCTTGTCTTTATGTTGCTCAGCCGTTTTTCAACCTGCTGCGTGGGCAGCGAAAGGTAGTATACATAGCCGTGCTCTTTAAGGTGCAGCATGGCGCTGCGGGAATACACCGCGCTCCCGCCGGTGGCGATGACGCAGCCGCCGATTTCCTCCACGGACATTATCGCCCGTTCCTCTTCTATGCAGAACCTGTCAAGCCCGTTTTGGTCGATTATCTGCTGGAGGAGCATTCCCGTGCGCTCCTGTATGGTGATATCGGTGTCGATGAAGCGAAAGCCCATTGCCTTTGCCAGAAGCACTCCGACGGTGGATTTGCCGCAGCCGGGCATTCCTATAAGTATGATATTCTTCATGCGGCTCACCATGTTACCCTGTCCAGCCGCATGGTTGCGACTGCGTTCAGATCCGAACCTGCGGTGTGTCCCGCCAGATACTCGTAATATGCCTGACAGCCTATCATTGCCGCATTGTCACCGCACAGCGGCAGCGGCGGACAGTATACTTTCATGCCGTTATATTCCGCACGCTGCCGCAGCATGGTGCGAAGCCCGGAATTTGCCGCAACTCCCCCGGCGAGCGCCAGCGTTTTGAAGCCGCTTTCCTTTGCGGCGGAGATGAATTTCTGCGTGAGTATATCCGAAACCGTGTACTGGAAACAAGCCGCAAGGCTGTTTACGTCTATCTCCTCGCCTTTCTGCTTTGCGTTGTGGATAAGGTTTATCACTGCGGTTTTAAGCCCGGAGAAGCTGAAATCATAGGGGTTTGCGGTGTGCGGGTGCGGCAGTCGATATTTTTTGCGGTCGCCCGACTGCGCCGCCTTGTCGATATGAACTCCTCCGGGATAGGGATAACCCATGGCTCTTGCCGCCTTGTCAAAGGCTTCTCCGGCGGCGTCGTCCACGGTCTGCCCTATGGTTTCAAACTCAGTCCAGCCGTTGACCTTGACTATATGGCTGTGGCTGCCGGAAGCCACCAGACAGAGATACGGCGGCTCCAGCTCCGGGTGTGCGAGGTAATTTGCGGCGATATGCCCCCGGATATGATGAACGGGTATGAGCGGCTTGTTGAGCGACAGCGCCAGTCCCTTTGCGAAATTCACGCCGACAAGCAGCGCCCCGATAAGCCCCGGTGCGAAGCTCACGGCAACGGCGTCAACGTCCTGCGCTTTCATTTCCGCTTTGTCCAGAGCCTCCCGAACCACGCCCACAATGCTTTCGCAGTGGCGGCGGCTGGCAATTTCGGGAACTACGCCGCCGTAAAGCTTATGCTCCTCTATCTGCGTTGCGACAACGGAGGAGATTATCTCCCGCCCGTCCCGTACAACAGCGGCGGCAGTTTCGTCGCAGCTGCTTTCTATTGCAAGAATATCCATAAATTTTTCCTCTCTTTATTTATTTTCTAAGTCACAATATTTTTCAAGTTTTACCCCCGCCTCTTCAAAAAGCTGAAGGGAAAATTTATCGGGATAACCTTCTTTATAAACAACGCGAACGATACCCGCATTTATAATTATTTTTGCACAGATAACGCACGGTTGATGCGTACAGTAAAGTGTACACCCTTCTACGCTGCATCCTATTCTCGCCGCCTGAACTACTGCGTTTTGCTCGGCGTGAACGGCATAACAAATTTCTTGCATAGTACCGCTGGCAACGTTTAATTTTTTGCGCAGACATTCGCCTTTATCTATACAGCTTTTTATACCTTGCGGTGCGCCGTTGTAGCCTGTTGCTATTACTCTTTTATTTTTTACGATTACCGCACCTACGTGTCTGTTTTGTTGAAAACAGCTTGACCAAGAACCGACAAGTTCGGTCATATCCATAAAACGTTTATCCCATTTATCCATAAACTGATTTGCCCTGTACAAAAT
>CAYRLM010000195.1:0-4358 GCA_964425035.1 uncultured Ruminococcus sp. | reverse complement strand
TCGCCCGATTTCAAATATATGTCAGGTGAAACCATTACACTTGAAGGCGGAATGGGTCAAAGACCGTAATCGCTTTGTGAGCGAGGCTATAACAGCAGATCGTCGGAAAAATCCCAACAGGTTTTTTCGACGGTCTGATGCCGGGGTATCGGATCGATACCCCGGCATTTATATTCGCTGAATTTCTGTTTTCCGTATAATTCAATCCACATTCACGCCGTTTATAATGAGATATTCTCTCAGCTCCGCACGGATACGGGAAAGTCTGGTTTTGACTGCCGTTTCGGTCATGCTCATCTGCTGAGAAATATCGCGCACCGAAAGATTAAAATAATACCTCCCTATAAAAATATCACGGTTCGTTTTTTTGCAGTGCCTGAGAAAATCATTTATGTACCCGGCTATCTCGGCGCTGTCCAAGCGGTCGTCTGTACGGGCGTCCGGGATAATTTCCGCAAGCTCGCCGTACAGCTCCTCGCAGGAGCGCCGCCTCACGCTTTCGTATAAATTCAGCGCAGTGTTGCGTACTATTGTGCAAAGATAACCGCATAAAGATGTCGGGCGCTTGGGCGGAATTGCGTTCCATAGCTTTACATAGCTGCTGTTCACCGCTTCCTCGGCGTCCTCCGGGCGGTTCAGAATTCCGCAGGCTATCTTCCCGCACAGTCTGCCGTATTTTGTCTGGGTTTCGGCGATAGCCTGTTCATCGCGGCTAAAATACAGTTCGATTATCTGGTTATCGTCCATCATATTCACCGTCGCTTTCGTTTTCCGCCTCTGACCATGTTATCGGAACAAAACCTTCTTCGGATATCAGGTCATCGTCGGTGAGAACACGCTCGGTCAGCTCTCCGAGAGTCCAGCTTGTTCCCTGCTTCACCAGCTCCCGAGTTACCCAGCGGCTTTCTCCCGAAGCGTTAAAAAGCTGATAGGAAAACAGCACAAGGCTGTCGGACTGCTCTGCGATACGGTAACCGTCCCAGCCCTCCATGCCGGCAGTGTAGTTTGCTGCGGACCATTCGCCGTCAAGCTGCATTTCAAGCGCTTTGTCAATCGCCGAGGTCAGACTGTCACCGTCCGTATTCTCATCGTGCATGAACCTGTATCTCTCCAGACCGAGCCATGAACACATAACGCTTCCTCCGTAACACCCAACGGACTGATTTTTGTCATACACCGCTTTGAAGTCCCCGGAGGATACGCAGCCGTTTTCATCTACGGCGAACAAATACATTCTGTACGGTTCGTTCTGCGGTATGTAGTACACGTTCATTCCGTCGGGGACTGCCTGATACATAGCCCAGCCTTCCTCAGCCTGCGCCACACCCGCACAGTATTCGACAGGAGTGAAGATATCATCATCGTATATCAGCGTAATATCCGGGAGTTCCCCGTCTGTGCTGCTCCATATGCCTGTGAAATACTGCTTGAACAGGCTTAGTCCATCTTTTGTAAGCCCTGTCTGTAACTGCTCCGCGGTTCTGAAATTCAGCTCGCTCTGCGAGGTCATGTCCTGTATTGTCCACACTCCGCCGTCGGTTCTGACGAACGTCACGTCCGTGAACAACTGCGTTGAATTGTCCTCTGCCAATGCGTATTTCATGCGCAATGTAACCTTATCGTCGCTTTTCTCGATAAGGTAAACGTTATCCCTTTCATCATAATACACGCCCTGTGTAAGCAGCTGCGGGTCGTACCCTGTCGTTACCTGATTCAGCAGCCACTCGGCGGTAACTCCCATTTCTTCCGCAAGCCTCTCAACGCCGAAATAGCCCAGAATGCTGCCGATACCGTACTCATCGTCGGGGCTATCGGTGCGGTGAAGCTCCGTAACATAATCGCAGCTTATTTCGCCGTCCTCGCCGCACTGAAGCAAGCCGTTTTCCACCGTGACATTCCGATAAATATACAATGTGGTTCTGTCGTTCTCGGGCACGAACCAATACTCCAGACAGGAATCTGTCTGCGCCAGCATATAGCAGCCGTCACTGCTTTTATCCATTGCGGAAAGCGTCCTGCCGTATCCGAATATCGAATCGACGGAATATCCCAGATTAACCGTGTAATCCCCCTCGCTGTCCGACCAGATACCATAGAAATAGTCGTCAAACAGAAGTGCGCTGAAGCCGCCGGTTTTAAGAGCGTCAGACAGATCCTCGCTGTCATCGTGCTTTTTCTCAACATAATTCACCGGGTTTTCGATAACGGAGGAAACCTCCGAATTTTGATTTTTCACTCGGGCGGAAAGCGGAATAATGACATCTGACCGAGTTACTCCCACCGTTATAAATACCCCCGCCGACACTGCCGCAGCAGCAGATCCCAGTATAACAAACAGCCTTCTGCGGCTTTTGCCCTTGTCCGAAGAGTATCTGTATTCCTTCGGTACGCTGTTTTGTGGGCAGTATTCCGGGTTCTCGTCGGAAAAACGTACCTTTCCGAAACGCTCCGCCGCAGAGTTCACCATATCCTCGTCAAGCTTATCCAGAACGTTTTTCCACTGCGTCTTATCCATATCGGTCACTCCTTTTGTGGGCATATCCATCTGTTCCTCTTAACTAATATGACAGTCGGACAACGCGAAAGGTTACATTTTCTGCGAAAAAAATAAAAAAACATACGGAGCCGACAAAAGCCAGCTCCGTTAAATATTAAATAATGTCAATCATCTGCCAAGCGCCGCTTTTGTTACGGCAACGATGTTCTCGGCGCACAGACCGAATTCCTTGAGCAGGTCTACCGCAGGGCCGGAATGACCGTAAACGTCCTTAACGCCAATCTTGATGACCGGAACGGGGCATTCCTCGGTAACAACATCGGCAACAGCAGAGCCAAGACCGCCGATAACGCTGTGCTCCTCAACGGTGATGAGCTTACCTGTTTCCTTGGCCGCCTTGATGATGATATCACGGTCAATGGGCTTGATTGTGTGGATATTTATAATACGGGCGTCAATTCCCTGCTCTGCGAGAGCCTTTCCTGCCTCGATTGCCTCAGCCACCATAAGACCTGTTGCGATGATGGTGACGTCCTTTCCGTCTTTCAGCTGAACGCCCTTGCCAAGCTCAAACCTATATGATGCAGCGTCGTTGAAAATCGGGGCTGCAAGCCTGCCGAAGCGCATGTAGGTGGGGCCCTCGAAATCAGCCATAGCCAGAACAGCCGCTTTTGCCTCGACATCATCAGCCGGGTTGATGACAGTCATGCCGGGGATAGTCCTCATCAGGGCGATATCCTCGTTGCACTGATGTGACGCGCCGTCCTCGCCTACCGAGATACCTGCGTGGGTAGCGCCGATCTTTACATTAAGGTGGGGGTAGCCTATGCTGTTGCGAACAATCTCAAACGCTCTGCCTGCGGCGAACATTGCAAAGGAGCTTGCGAACACAAGCTTTCCTGTGCTTGCGATACCTGCCGCAACGCCCATCATATTAGCCTCTGCGATACCGCAGTCAAAAAATCTGTCGGGATAAGCCTTCTTGAACGTGCCTGTCTTGGTTGCCGCAGCAAGGTCTGCGTCAAGCACCACAAGGTCGGGGCGCTTCTCGGCGAGCATTACGAGCGCTTCGCCGTAGCTGTCACGGGTTGCTTTCTTTTCCATATCTGTATCCTTTCGATATCCAAAATTACTTTTCAAGCTCTGCAAGACGGTCGCCGAGCTCCTTCATTGCAACGGCGTATTCCTCGTCGTTGGGAGCCTTGCCGTGCCAGCCGACCTGATTTTCCATGAAGGAAACGCCCTTGCCCTTTACGGACTTCTGTATGATGACAGTGGGCTTGTTGAGTACCGTTTCGGCTTCATTGAACGCCTTTTCAATCTGGTCGAAATCATGGCCGTCAATGCAGATAACATGCCAGCCGAACGCCCTGAACTTCTCGTCGATAGGGTATGATGACATTACGTCCTCAATCCTGCCGTCGATCTGCAAGCCGTTATTGTCCACTACCGTAACAAGGTTGTCCAGCTTGTACTGTGCGGCGAACATTGCCGCCTCCCAAACCTGACCTTCTTCAATCTCGCCGTCGCCCAGAATGGCGTATACCTTGTAGGTATCCTCGGAAATCTTGCCGGAAAGCGCCATACCGCATGCGGTGGAGATACCCTGACCGAGAGAACCGGTGCTCATGTCAATACCGGGAAGCTTACCCATCGAGGGGTGTCCCTGGAGCCTTGACCCGATTTTGCGCAGCGTCTTGAGCTCCTCAGCCGGGAAAAAGCCTCTCTCGGCAAGAACGGCGTAAAGTGCGGGAGCGGTATGTCCCTTTGAAAGAACGAGCCTGTCCCTGTCGGGCATTTGGGGGTTAGAGAATATAATTGCAATTGGAAGCATGGCTAGTATTAAGAAGCCTACAGCTCC
>CAYRLM010000194.1:0-4385 GCA_964425035.1 uncultured Ruminococcus sp. | reverse complement strand
TTGTGAAGAAGTAAGGAAGCAGTAAATCGGTAAAAGGGAGATATGAAGGACAATGGGTGTATTCTCATTCAACAGCTATCATATTGCAGCAGCAGCTTCTTTTTACAGAATTAGTGCAACTTCAAGACGATTGTAACTTTTTAGCTGTATTTCCCATACAGCTATTTTTATTTCAGGAGGAAGATACATGTCAGAACAAAAGAAGGTCGGCATAGTAATGGGCAGCGACAGCGACTTCCCGGTAGTCCGCAAGGCGGCGGAGGCGCTAAAGGAGTTCGGCATTCCGTTCGAGATGAGGGTGCTTTCTGCGCACCGCTCCCCGAGGGAAGTGGCTGAGTTCGCACAGAACGCCCGTGCGAACGGCTTCGGCGTTATTATCGCCGCAGCGGGAATGGCGGCGCATTTGGCGGGCGCTGTTGCGGGAAACACCACGCTGCCGGTGATAGCAATTCCGGTCAAGGCAAAGGCGCTTGAGGGAGTGGACGCTCTTCTCAGCTCCGTCATGATGCCTCCGGGAGTTCCCGTTGCCACCGTCGGCATTGACGCTGCGGCAAACGCAGGCTACCTTGCGGCGGAAATACTTTCCGTCGGCGACGAAGAGCTGGCGGAAAAGCTTCTGGCTTTCAAGAAAAAGCAGAACGAGAAGAACCTTGCCGCCGACGCAAAAATGCAGGAAACGGCAAAGGAAATCTGACAGGCTGTCCCTCCGGGGAATTAATACAAGGCTAAATCAACAAAATCAAAGGAGATAATAAGACTATGAGCTACACAAAGGCAGAGCAGCTTTACGAGGGCAAGGCAAAGAAGGTTTTCGCATGCGCCGAAAACCCCGATTACGTTATCGTGTCCTACAAGGACGACGCAACGGCGTTCAACGGTCTGAAGAAGGGTCAGATCCAGGGCAAGGGCGTTATAAACAACAAGATGACCAACTATATGTTCGGTCTGCTTGAGAAGGAAGGTATTCCCACCCATCTTATTGAAGAAATCAACGACCGCGAAACCGTTGTGAAGAAGGTTGAGATTGTTCCTCTGGAGGTAATTGTCAGAAACGTTGCGGCAGGCAGCTTCTCGAAGAAGCTCGGCATTGAAGAGGGAACTCCCCTCAAGACCCCGACGCTGGAGTTCAGCTACAAGAACGACGACCTCGGCGACCCGTTCATCAACAGCTACTATGCGCTGGGTCTGGGGCTTGCAACGCAGGAGGAGATTGACGTCATCTCCAAATACGCTTTTGCGGTGAACAGCTTTATGCTGGATTATTTCAAGAAGCTCAACATTGACCTCATCGACTTCAAGATTGAGTTCGGTCGTTTCCATGGTCAGATAATCCTCGCCGACGAGATTTCCCCGGACACCTGCCGTTTCTGGGATTCCACCACACACGAGAAGCTTGACAAGGATCGCTTCCGCAGAGATATGGGCGGAGTAGAGGACGCTTATCAGGAGATCATGCGCCGCATTTTCGGCGACAACAAGTGATCGCATAATCGATACAGTACAAAAGGAACGGGATATTACGCTATGCTCCGCAGCAGGGAAGCCCTGCTGCGGACAGGCTGACAGACAGAGAAAAGGCGGTATAACTATATATGGGCGGATTTTTCGGAGCAGCAACCGAACACAGCTGCATAAGTGATGTGTTCTTCGGTACGGACTATCACTCTCATCTTGGCACACGCAGGGGCGGCATGACGGCTTACTCTGCCGAAAAGGGCTTTCAGAGAAGCATTCACAGCATTGAGAACTCGCCGTTCCGCACCAAATTCGAGAGCGACATCGAGGGAATGACAGGAAACCTCTGCATAGGCAGCATAAGCGACACCGACCCTCAGCCTATTTTGCTGAGGTCAAGGCTCGGCACTTACGCAGTCTGCAACATCGGCATCATAAACAACTCCGACGAGCTTTGCGGAGAGCTTCTCAGCAAATCAAGCGCAAGCTTTGAAACCATGAGCAGCGGAAAGGTGAACTCCTCCTCGATAATCGGGGCGCTCATTGCGCAGAAGGATAACATCGTTGACGGTATCCGCTACGCTCAGGAGAGGATAGAAGGCACGGTGTCGCTGCTAATCCTGACGGAGGACGGCATTATTGCCGCCCGCGACAAGAACGGCAGACTTCCTATTATTATAGGCAGACGTGAGGACGGCTACTGCGTGTCCTTTGAAAGCTTCGCTTTCCAGAAGCTCGGATATGAGCTTTACCGGGAAATGCTCCCCGGTGAGATAGTCAAAATCACCTCAAAGCGTGCCGAGGTGCTCAGCGAGGGGTGCGGCAAGAATCTTAAGATATGCACATTCCTGTGGACGTACTACGGCTACCCGAATTCCGTGTATGAGGGCGTGACCGTGGAAACAATGCGCACTCGCAACGGCGAGATAATGGCGGAGCATGATATCAGCAACGGCACTCTCCCGGACGTTGACTTTGTCTGCGGCGTTCCGGATTCGGGAGTTCCTCATGCGATCGGCTATGCAAACCGCAGCGGTATCCCGTTCGCCCGTCCTTTTATAAAGTATACCCCCACATGGCCCCGCAGCTTTATGCCGCAGAGCCAATCCATGAGAAACAAGGTTGCAAAGATGAAGCTTATCCCCGTTCACGAGCTTATCGAGGGGAAAAAGCTGCTGTTTGTGGACGATAGCATCGTCAGGGGAACGCAGATGCGGGAAACGGTGGAGTTCCTGTACGCAAACGGCGCCAAGGAGGTGCATATGCGCTCCGCTTGTCCGCCGATTATGTACGGGTGCAAATATCTTAACTTTTCGCGCAGCACCTCTGAGCTGGATCTTATCGCACGCCGGATAATCCATGAATTTGAGGGCGACGAGGGCGTTAAGTATATCAGCGAATACAGCGACACCAATACCGAGCGAGGAAAAAAGCTGAGGGCGGAGATATGCAAGCGCCTGAAGCTCACATCGCTTGAATTCCAGTCGCTGGAGGGAACGATAAAGGCTGTCGGACTTCCGGAAAGCGGGCTTTGCAGCTACTGCTGGAACGGAAAGGAATGATATACTTTGTCAGGTAATATCCACGAGGAATGCGGTGTGTTCGGCATTTACTGCAATACGCCGTCCGATGTGGCGCATTCGGCTTATTTCGGGCTGTATGCGCTTCAGCACAGGGGTCAGGAAAGCTGCGGCATAGTAGTGAACGACCGAGGCGTTTTCAAGACCCACAAGGGGCTGGGACTGGTCAACGAGGTGTTCACCGAGCGTGTGCTTGCCGAATTCGGGCAGGGAAAGATAGCAGTCGGTCATGTGCGCTACTCCACCACGGGAAACGTCAATACCGCAAACTGCCAGCCCATGACGGTTCGCCATGTAAAGGGCGCTCTTGCCATAGCCCACAACGGCAATCTTATAAACGCCCTTGACCTGCGCAGGCAGTATGAGCTTAAAGGCGCAATATTCCACAGCACCAGCGACACCGAGGTCATTTCCTACGCAATTACCGAAGCGCGCCTTGAAACCGCCTCTATACAGGAGGCTGTCGAAAAGGCGATGTATAAGATAAAAGGGGCGTATTCTCTGGTGATAATGTCCCCGAAAAAGCTCATTGCGGCAAGAGATCCGCAGGGCTTCCGTCCGCTTTGTCTGGGTAGGCTTCCGGACAACGCCGGATATGTTTTCGCATCAGAAACCTGCGCATTGGACAGCATAGGTGCGGAATTTGTCCGTGACGTCGAGCCGGGGGAGATAGTTGTCGCAGACGGCAGCGGCGTCCGCAGCATAAAGACCCACTGCGGTCAGAAAAGCTCCATGTGCGTGTTTGAGTTCATTTATTTTGCACGTCCCGATTCTGTTATCGAGGGCGCAAGCGTCCATCGTGCAAGGCTTCGTGCGGGGCATTACCTTGCGCTGGAGCACCCTGTTCAGGCAGACGTTGTTATCGGCTGTCCCGACAGCGGTCTGGACGCCGCACTGGGCTTTGCTCAGCAGAGCGGCATACCGTACGGCGTGGGCTTTGTCAAGAACCGTTATATCGGCAGAACGTTTATCCAGCCCACGCAGGGAATGCGCGAGAACTCCGTGAGGATAAAGCTTAACGCCGTGGCGGAAACGGTAAAGGGAAAGCGTGTGGTGCTTATAGACGACAGCATTGTCAGGGGAACTACCTCCGCAAAGGTGGTAAAGCTGCTCAGACATGCGGGCGCAACCGAGATACACATGCGTATTTCCTCGCCGCCGTTCATCAGCGAGTGCTTCTTCGGAACTGACATCGACAGCAAGGAGAACCTTATCGCAAACAAGCATTCCGTCGAGGAGATCGCAAAGATTATCGGGGTGGATTCTCTGGGCTTTCTCAGCACAGACAGCGTAGTAAAAATAGCGGAGAACGCAGGCTGCGGCTTCTGCACCGGCTGCTTCACCGGAAAA
>CAYRLM010000193.1:0-4398 GCA_964425035.1 uncultured Ruminococcus sp. | reverse complement strand
CGCAGACGGAAAGCTCGGCGCCGTATTTTTCCAGAACGAAGTCCCGCACGCCCAGCTTCACCTGCTGGTCGTATTCGCTGTCGCTGTTCGCCGGAATATGCAGCCGCAGTACCTGCTGCGGTATTTCGTCGCATTCCTCCGCAAATGCGCCGAAGCTCCCCATGAGCGCCGCCAGCACAGCCCCGGCAGCCATTATTATATCAAGTATTTTTGTTGTCATAGCGTTCACCCCTAATGTCATATATTTGCTCCGATAAAAGTCTTGGAAGCCTATCGGGAATTATTCAGCCGACAGCAGTCTTTCTGAAACTTTTTTGCTGTTTTGGCAGACTGTCAATACAGGTATTTATCCAAAGCAATTTGTCTGTATTTGACTTTTTCTCATGGCAAAAACATAAGGCGGCAGCCGAATATGCCGACCGCTTTTCGGTTGTCGTTTTGCTTGCCTAAGGGGTGCAAAATGACTTTGAAAGCTTGTAAAAAGAACGTATTTTTTCGATAATATTAATTGTATATATGTTTACAATATCGTTGTTAATCAATTATATGGTATAACCCTAAAATTTCACAAAATCCCTTGAAATAATCTCCGCGTTGTTGTATAATATAATCGTGGCGTTATGCGCCGTAACTCAGAGGCAACTCAGCTTTGTAACGTGAAAGGAATAATCATATGCCGTTTGACGAGATAAACAGAGAGTTCTCATTCCCTCTGCAAAAGATAATCGAAGAGCAGAAGCTTGAAGTAATTTACATGCCGGAGGACGGCGAGAACACACTGATTTCCGACCATGAGATAAACCGTCCCGGGCTTCAGTTCGCCGGATTTTACGAATATTTTGACAAGCAGCGCATTCAGGTCATGGGCAAGACCGAATGGGCTTATCTCAACACCCTTGACCCGGAGGTGCGCCGCAGCCGCATAGACAATCTGCTGAGCTACAAGTTCCCCGCGCTGATGGTGACAAGAAATCTCGAGATATTTCCCGAATTGGTGGATAGCGCAAAGGCAAACGAAATGCCGCTGCTCCGCACCGAAGAAAGCACCTCTGTTTTCACCTCCAAGCTTGTAAACTTCCTGAACCTGCAGCTTGCGCCCCGAATTACCCGTCACGGCGTTCTCATTGAGATATACGGCGAGGGCGTGCTGATACTGGGCGAGAGCGGCGTAGGCAAGAGCGAAACCGCCATAGAGCTTGTAAAGAGAGGTCACAGGCTTATCGCAGACGACGCAGTGGAGATTAAGAAAGCCTCCAACATCACTCTGGTGGGAAGCTCCCCGGACAATATCCGCCACTTCCTTGAGCTTCGCGGCATTGGCATAATCAACGCACGTCAGCTGTTCGGTGTTGGTGCGGTCAAGCTGAGCGAGAAAATCGACATGGTAGTGGAGCTGGAACTGTGGAACCCCGAAAAGACCTACGACAGAATGGGCGTGGATACCCACTATATGACCATTCTCGGCGTTAAAGTTCCGCTGCTCACAATCCCGGTAAAGCCCGGGCGCAACCTTGCGGTAATCCTTGAAGTGGCTGCGATGAACAACCGCCAGAAAAAGATGGGCTACAACGCAGCAAAGGATCTGCTGCACCAGCTTGGCATAGACTCCGACAGCGAGGAGATCATGTCGGATCTGAACATCTGACAAATTCGGCAATGTTAATTATATGGAAAGTGAAGGGTAAAACTCAAAATGAAGTATAACATAGGAATAGACCTCGGCGGAACCAATATCAAGGTAGGTCTGGTGGACGAAAATTATAACATCGTTTCAAAAGCCACCTGCAAAACCGACCTGCCAAGACCTGCCGAGGAAATAGCGGATTCCATAGCCGATACCGTATGGAAAGCTCTCAACGAAGCCAAGGTGACTATTGACGAGCTGAACAGCATAGGCATAGGCACACCCGGAACCGCTTCCAGAAATACCGGAGTGGTGCTTTATTCCTGCAATCTGGGCTTCCGCAACACCGATCTGCGCGCACTTGTGGGCGCAAGACTCGGCAAGGAGGTTTATGTCGAGAACGACGCCAACGCCGCCGCATTCGGCGAGGTACTCGCCGGAGCGGGAAAGGGCTATAAGGACGTTGTGGTGGTAACGCTCGGAACAGGCGTAGGCGGCGGCATAATCATTGACGGAAAAATCTACACGGGCTTCAATTTCTGCGGCGCCGAGCTTGGACACTCGGTTATACAATACGGCGGCAGACAGTGCGGCTGCGGCAGGAAGGGCTGCTTCGAGGCTTATTCCTCCGCCACAGCACTCATCAATATGACTAAAGAAGCTATGGAGGCTAACCCCGACAGCAGAATGTGGGAGATATGCTCCGGCAGCACCGACAACGTTGACGGAAAGACAGCCTTTGACGGCTGGCGCGCCGGAGATAAGGCTGCAAGCGATGTGGTCGATATGTACATAAGCTATCTCGGCTGCGGACTTACCAATATCGTCAACACTTTCCAGCCCGAGGTGCTTCTTATCGGCGGCGGTATCTGCAAAGAGGGCGAGAACCTCACCAAGCCGCTGGAGCAGATAATCGCAAAAGAAAGCTACTGCATTGACCCCAATCAATCCACAAGGCTAGCCATTGCGCAGCTCGGAAACGACGCCGGGATAATCGGCGCAGCGTTCCTCTATACGCTGGCCGAATAAGGAGAGAAAATGTATTATTTGTCACAGGACGGCTGCATGCTTGTTGAAAGCAGCCGCCTTTATGTAAAGGATAATGCGGTTTATGCGGTGGTTCCCGGTGCCGATGACATAATGCTCGCCCAATACGAGGTTTACGGACAGGCGCAGGAAATGCTGCGCAATGTCTATACCGCCCTTGAGGACGAAGAGAACGTGTTTTCTTTCGAGTAATATTCCCCGGCACATCAAGCATAATATGCATAAAAAACCGGAGGTCTTGCCTTGAATTATACCCGACTTGAAGAAGTATGCCGGGAGCACAGCATTCCCTGTGAACCCAATGCGGCGCTTGCGCCGTTTACAACCATGAAAATAGGCGGAGCATGCGACAGACTTGTAACCGTCAGCGATGAAGCAGGGCTGCTCGCCGCAGTGAACTGCTGCCGCAGCGAGAATATACCGTATTTCATTCTTGGCAGGGGCAGCAACCTGCTGGTAAGTTCCTCGGGCTACCGGGGCTGTGTGATATGCCTTGCGGCAGGGAAAGCTCCTGCGGCGGACGGGAATTTTGTCACCGCATGGGCGGGTACTTCTCTGCAAAAGTTATGCATTTTTGCGAGGGACAATTCCCTGACCGGGCTGGAATTCGCATACGGTATTCCCGGCTCTGTCGGCGGCGCATTATTCATGAACGCCGGGGCTTACGGCGGCGAAATGAAAGATATAGTGCGCTCCTGCCGCTATATCGGCGAGGACGGAAAAATCTGCGAAATGCAGTCCGCAGACATGCAGCTTGCATACCGCAGCAGTATTTTTTCCCATGGGAATTATGTGATAACCTCCGTGACAATGGAGCTTTCCGCCGGGAACGGCGCAGAGATAGCCGCTCGAATGAATGAGCTTATGCAGCGCCGACTTGACAAGCAGCCGCTGAATTACCCAAGCTGCGGAAGCACGTTCAAGCGCCCCGAGGGATACTTTGCCGCCGCCCTAATTGAGGAATGCGGGCTTAAAGGCTTCACAATCGGCGGCGCACAGGTCAGCGAAAAGCACAGCGGATTTGTGATAAACCGCAGCAGCGCCTCGTTTGAGGACGTCATGGCGGTAGTGGAAGAGGTGCGGCGTGTGGTGCTGGAAAAAAAGGGCGTGGAGCTGGAATGCGAAATGCTGGTTCTGGGCGACAGATAAACGCTAAAGGAGCATGGCATGGAATTTGTAATAGTCACCGGGCTTTCCGGTTCGGGAAAATCCTCCGTAATTAAAGCGCTGGAGGATATCGGATATTTCTGCATAGACAATATGCCGCCGCAGCTTGTCCCCGATTTTGCGTCAATGTGCAACGACAACGCCGAAATAAGCAAGGTAGCAATAGTCACCGATATCCGGGGCGGGGCGATGTTCTTCAAGCTGGAGGAGTGCATAACACGGCTGCATGTGCGTGGTATAGACGTTAAGGTGCTGTTTCTCGAAGCCTCCCGTGAGGTGCTGATAAAGCGCTACAAGGAAACCCGCCGCAAGCACCCTCTGGACGAGGTGTCCGGCGGAGATATAGGCAGAGCGATAGACGCCGAAGCGGAGCTTCTCAGCAAAATCCGTGAAAACGCCGACTACATAATAGACTCCACCAATCTCAGCACAGGGCAGCTCAAGGAGCAGATTTCCGGGCTGTTTCTGGAGAAAGCCTCGGACGCAATGATAGTCAGCTGCATGTCATTTGGCTTCAAGTACGGCTCGCCGCTGGAGGCGGATTTGGTTTTTGACGTGCG
>CAYRLM010000192.1:0-4426 GCA_964425035.1 uncultured Ruminococcus sp. | reverse complement strand
GCTTCATCAGTATTCCCATGCCCTCGCAGGCTTTCAGGAACACGTTTCCCGTGAAGCCGTCCGTCACCAGCACGTCAACTCCGCCTATCGGGGCGTCGCGTCCCTCGACATATCCGATGAAGTTGACGGAGGGAGTTGCACGCAGAAGCTTTGCCGTTTCATGCTCCAGCTCTCTGCCCTTTTCCTCCTCCGTGCCGATGTTCAGCAGACCTACCCTCGGCTTGTCTATGCCCATGGTCTTTTCCATGAATATGCTGCCCAAAACCGCAAACTGCTGGAGCATTTCGGGACGGCATTCAAGGTTTGCGCCGCCGTCTATAACGCCGTATCTTACGCCGCCCAGCCCGGGCATGAGCGGAATAAGCGCCGTTCTCTTCACGCCCTTTATCCGCTTTTCTATCATTGTGCCGCCGACAACTATCGCAGCGGTGCTGCCTGCGCTGATGAATGCGTCCGCATTGCCGTCGGCGAGATAATACAGCGCCTTTCCCATTGACGTGCCGGATTTCTCCTTAATCACCGATTTCGGTGCGTCCTCGGTGGTGACAACGCCCTGCGCCGGGATAAGCTCTATTCTGTCATGCGAAAGCCCCAGAGCCTTCATGCGCTCCTCCAGCGTCTTTATGTCGCCGGTTACCGCCACATCGATGCCAAGCTCCTTTACCGCAAGCGCCGCACCCTTCAATACCTCGTCCGGGGCGTTGTCGCCGCCGAAACCGTCTATTACAATCTTCATAATTATATGTCCTCACTGTCGGCAAGAGCCTTATCCAAATCGGAAAGCGCCCTTTGAGCCAGCGCCGCATAGCGCTCCTGCTTACCCTTTATCACCCTGTCAAGACCGGGGAGTATGCCCATGCTGCTTGCCATAGGCTGGAAATTCACCACCGTCGGGTCGCTGATGTATCTGCACAGCGCACCCAGCATCGAGGTTGCGGGAAGCTCCGCGGGCTTCCTCCCCGAAAGGCGGTCGGCAAGCGCCCTGCCTGCGATTATGCCCGAAGCGGCGCTTTCGACATAGCCCTCCACCCCGGTCATTTGTCCGCCGAAAAACAGGTTGTCCGAGCCTTTGAGCATGAACTGCCTGTCCAGCAGACGGGGGCTGTCCAGAAATGTATTCCTGTGCATAACGCCGTACCGCACGAATTCCGCATTCTCAAGTCCCGGTATCATCGAAAAGACACGCTTCTGCTCGCCGAATTTCAGATTTGTCTGAAATCCCACCAGATTGTACATCGTGCCGTCCCTGTTCTCCTTGCGGAGCTGAACCACCGCATAGGGACGCTTTCCCGTTCTCGGGTCGGTAAGTCCCACCGGCTTCATGCAGCCGTAGCGAACGCTTTCAAAGCCACGCTTCGCCAGTACCTCGACAGGCATACAGCCCTCGAACACCTTCATGCCGGCGGCTTCCTCGGGGCGGTCAAACTCCTTTAACGGGGCGCTCTCCGCAGTCACCAGAGCGTCATAGAACGCCTGATATTCCTCCCTGTCCATAGGGCAGTTGACGTAATCCGCCTCGCCCTTGTCGTATCTTGTCTGGCAGAACGCCCTGCCGAAATCTATGCTGTCGGCGGAAACTATCGGCGCAGCCGCGTCGTAAAAGCTCAGCCCCTCGCCGCAGACGCTGCGTATTTTCTCGGCCAGTGCGTCGGAGGTCAGCGGTCCGGTGCATATCACCGCATTGCTTTCGGGAAGCTCCGTGACCTCGCCGCTTATCACCCGTATATTCGGGAAGCCGCGCACTGTCCTTGTCACCTCGTCGGAGAATTTGGTGCGGTCAACCGCAAGAGCGCCCCCGGCGGGAACCGCTGTCTTTTCCGCCGCCTGCAATATCACCGAGCCGAACCTGCGCATTTCCTCCTTGAGAAGTCCGCAGGCGCTCTCGGGACGTGCCGCCTTTAGGGAATTGGAGCATACCAGCTCCGCAAAGCCCTCGTAGTGATGAGCGGGCGAATACTTCTGCGGCTTCATCTCGCAAAGCTCCACGTCAAATCCGCGTCTTGCCAGCTGAACCGCCGCCTCGCAGCCTGCCAGCCCCGCTCCGATAACCTTAACCGTCATTGCTCTTGTCCTTTGCGCCGTCTGCGCTGTCAAGAGGACGCTCGTAGCCGCAGCCCTCCTTGGCGCAGTATATTCTGCCCATGCGCCCCGTTTTCTTGAACAGGCTCGCACCGCACTGAGGACATTTTTCCTCTATCGGCAGATCCCAGCACATGAAGTTGCAGTTCTGGTAATCCTCGCAGCCGTAGAACGGCTTGCCCTTCTTGGACTTCTTCGCCAGCATCTTCTTGCCGCATCTGGGACACGTCCCCTTGGTTTCGGTGACTATCTTCTTGGTGAACTTGCACTCGGGGAAGCCGCTGCACCCCATGAACTTTCCGTAAGGGCCTATCTTGATGACCATAGGCTTGCCGCATTCCTCGCACAGCACGTCCGTCGGCTCGTCGGGAACCTTCACTCGCTTGCCCTCCATGTCGGCTTCCGCCTTCTCCAATGTCTTGGCGAAGCCGTCGTAGAACTTCCGCAGCACCTCGACCCAGTTCTTGTCGCCTCGCTCGATATCGTCCAGCGAGTTTTCCATTTTTGCGGTGAACTTCACGTCCACCACATTGTTGAAGTGCTCCTTTAACAGCTCCGTGATTACCTCTCCGAGCGACGTCGGTCTGAGCTGGTTGCCCTGCTCCCGCTCGATGTAATGCCTGTCGAGTATCGTGGAAATGGTCGGAGCATAAGTGGACGGTCTGCCTATGCCGTTTTCCTCAAGCTCCTTTATGAGAGAGGCCTCGTTGTAACGTGCCGGAGGCTGGGTGAAATGCTGGTTTCCGAGAACCTCCTTGGCGGTGAGCTTCTCGCCCTTCTCCAGCTTCGGGAGCGCTCCCGTCTGCTCGCCGTCCGCTTCCTTTGTTTCCTCATAAAGCCGTGTGAAGCCGTCAAATTTAACGGAATAGCCGCTGCTCTTAAATGTGCAGCCCGCCGCGGAAATATCTGCGGCAACGGTATCCAGCACCGCATTCTGCATCTGGCTCGCCATAAATCTTTCCCAGATGAGCTTGTACAGCTTATACTGGTCGCTTGACAGCGAAGCCTTCACCTTGTCGGGGGTAAGGCTCACGGTAGTCGGACGTATCGCCTCGTGAGCGTCCTGCGCATTGCTCTTGGACTTGTAAACCCTCGGCTTTTCCGGCAGATACTCCGCACCGTACATCTCCTTTATCAGCTCGGCGGCGGCAGCCTTTGCCTCGTCGGAAATTCTCAGCGAGTCGGTACGCATGTAGGTGATAAGACCCACAGCGCCCATTCCCGCCACGTCAATTCCCTCGTACAGCTCCTGTGCGGCTTTCATCGTTCTCCTTGACTGGAAGGAATAACGCCTGCTCGCTTCCTGCTGAAGCGTAGACGTGGTGAACGGCGGCGCAGGCTGCTTCCTGCGCTGGGACTTTTTCAGCCCGGTGACGATAAATTCCGCACCGTTCAGCCGCTCCAGAAGCTTGTCTGCTTCCTCCTTGCTGCCGATGGATATCTTCTCGCCGTCAACCTCGGCAAGCTTTGCGGCAAACGTCCTCTTTGAGGAAGCCGCAGCGAGCTTTGCGTCAATGCTCCAGTATTCCTGCGACACAAAGCTGCGTATTTCATTCTCTCGGTCAACGATAATCCTGACCGCCACCGACTGCACACGCCCTGCGGAAAGCCCTCGGCGCACCTTCTTCCACAAAAACGGCGACAGCTTGTAGCCGACGATTCTGTCCAGAATACGCCGTGCCTGCTGTGCGTCAACAATATCGGCGTCTATACACCTCGGCGCCGCCATGCCGTTTTGTACGCCGGTCTTGGTGATCTCGTTGAAAGTCACCCGCACGGGCGCTTTCTCGTCGATATTCAGCAGATGTGACAAATGCCATGCGATAGCCTCGCCCTCTCGGTCGGGGTCGGTCGCAAGGTAAATCTTGTCGCTTGCCTTTGCGTGCTTTTTCAGTTCCTTGATGACCTCCGCCTTGTCCTTCATATTGACGTACTGCGGAGCGAAATCATGCTCCACATCAACGCCCAGCTTGGATTTAGGAAGGTCGATGATATGTCCGGTGGAGGCTATAACGTCATAGCCCTCGCCGAGGTATTTCTTTACGGTTTTTGCCTTTGACGGCGACTCAAGTATTACAAGGTTCGGCACAAAAGTTTCCCCCTATTTTACCGATTGCGGAACGGCGAAAATCATGCCGTTCCCGTTGATTGCTTTTTCAGACATCGCAAAGCCTAAAGCAGACCTTACGGTTTTGCGATGTCTGCTGCGCCCTCGGCACAGCAGAACCGGTCGTATAATATGCGGCTTGAACCGTATTATACGCCGAACAGCCGGATATGAAAATTCCGGCTCAGCTTGTCGAAAAACTTCATTTTGCCTGCGAAGCAGGCATTTGAAATCCGTTTT
>CAYRLM010000191.1:0-4439 GCA_964425035.1 uncultured Ruminococcus sp. | reverse complement strand
TTTTGTATTATACTTTTTCGTGGCTTCGGTGTCAAGATTTATTATACAACATCATATCTCAACTCTGCCATTGATTCCGACGAGTGGTATGACGCCACCGTTGAGATCAAGAAATATCGGGATCAGTTGACCGAGGATCAGAAAAAGGCATACGAGAAGCAGCTCGAAGCGCAGAAAAAGGCTGACGAGGAAGCCAAAAAGCAGGAAGAAAATGCGATCAAGGAAGCCGCTGCGGCACGGAAACAGGCATACACCGATGGGAAATCTGAGCTGGAGTTCCAGCTGAAAACCAAACAGATCACCGAGAAAAAATACTACGCCGCCCTGGATAAGCTCCGGGACAAGTACCTTGACAAGAATTCCTCGGAATGGCGCAGCGCCTACCTCGAAACCTACGAATACAACCAGAAGATAATCCAGGCGAACAAGGACGCTCTGAATCAGCTGCTCAGCGATACCAGCGATTCCACCCTGGACGCTCTGGACAAGCTTATCTCCAGCCGCGACAGTCTGACCAACAAGCTTAAGGATTTCAACAAGACCTTTGAGAAAACCACCCAGACCATTCCGGAAACGGTCGCGGTCAAGGGCGAATTCACGATCACCACTGCCGAGCATGAAGAGGACGTCTACAAGATGGGCGCTGACAGCATTGAGGACAATATCAAGGTGCTGGAGGATTACGGCGCTATGCTGGACGCCCTTAAAGCCCGGGGCGCCGACGAGGGAACGCTCAGCTCTATCCTGGACATGGATATCGAGGAGGGCATGAAATACGGCGCGGAGCTGCTCAAGATGTCGGACTCCGACTGGAACAGCTACTTCGACAGCCTGGAAAAGCTCAACAACAAGGCGGCGGAGATATCTGCGAAGTACTATCAGGATCAGATCAGCGACCTGAAGGAGAATTTTGTGGATAAGCTCCGCAGCGTGTTTGACGGGCTTTCCAGCGACATGTATCAGGTCGGCGTGGACGTCGCCGAGGAATTCGTCAAGGGCTGGAACAAGAAGATGGGAACCGAGGATCTTACCCTCGGCGACATCATGTCCTCCGTAAGCACCGGGACTATGGCGACCGCCCCTACAGCCGCGAAGTCCATGTCGGCGCTCGGAGCGATAGTCCACATGCCGTCCACGCTTAACTCCATCAAAACCAATATACCTATTTATATAGGGACGCAGAAGCTCGTTGATCTGATCGTTGACCTTACCAACGGCAAGATAATCCAGACCGGAAAGAATGTGCTGCTTACTTAAGGAGGAATAATTATGATGTGGTGGAACGGCGAACCGCTGCCGGTTCCGTCCCCGGGGATAGGTTGCGAATACCGTATCGTCGAGGGAACAAACAGCGGACAGACCCTCGGCGGAACGTACTCAAAGAAGATCATCGCCAGGAAGGTAGATCTTCAGGTGAACTGGGAGAACCTGTCCGCCGAGGAATCCGCCGTGATAGGCAAGATAAACGAGGGAACCTACGGCAAACTGACATTCTACAGCCCGGATCATGGCAGGTACATAACCCGGACAATGCATGTGGAGAGCCACACAGCGGAAATATCCGAGGCGGTGCTGGAACACGGAAGTCTGGACGGCAGCTTCTCCGCTTCCGTTCAGTTCCGGGAAAAGTAAAGGAGGTTTAAATGTGATTTTAATAACCTTTTCAAAGGCAGGACGTGACGATATAGTACTGACAGAAGATGATCTCTTCGACTTCCAGTACGAAGCAAGCTGCTTCTCCAGCGATACCTTTGAGCTCGGCGGAATCAACGCACGGAAGCTGTATCTGCTTATCGATAACAATACGCAGCGCTTTCCCCGTGGAGCATTCGCGAACTGCCGCATCAAGCTGGAGATCAACGACGTGTTCATGGGATATTACACCTCTGAGCTGCCGAAGCGCCGGAACGGCGTGATCGAGCTCACAGCATACGACGACATGGTAAAGCTGGACGTGGAATTTCCCACGGATTACACGTTTCCGCAGACGTTCTGGGCAGTGTATGGACAGTGCGTTTACGAAGCCGGACTTGCTGATGAGGTATCGTTCGACAATGTCGTCCTCAACGGCGTCTGGAATAACGGCGTGATTTCTGCGGATTACACTGATTACATCTACGCGAATTCCTGCCGAAAGCTGGTTTCCGGCATGGCGGAATGGAACGGCGGATACGCCCACATCAACGACAACGGCAAGCTTCAGGTGGATAAGTTCGGAAAAGAAGTAGTCCGTGAATACACCTCCGGTGAACTGATGGAGCTTGATTACAGCGACGAAACCGTGACGTTCACGAAAATCAAGACCTCGCAGAAAAACAAGACCTACGAGCTCGGCACTGACGATGGTTATACGCTGGTGATCAATAATCAGTACATAAGCTACGGGCTTGATGATTCTGCATTCGAGCTGTATTTCCAGAAGCTTTACGACTACTACAAGGGATTCACGCTGACTCCCATGACGTTCACCCTTGCGGATCCCGACCTGGAACTGCATATCGGCGACCGTGTGCAGGTGTATGACGAGGAGGAGCAGGTCACAGTGACCGGCAATGTTTCCAAGATAGAGATCACGGGGAACTGCTTGATGTCCGTCACCTGCGGCGGCTTAGATAATATCTCAACCAGCACGAACTATACGCCGACGTCCTTCAGCCAGAACGAGCAGACCAAACAGGGGGCAAAAGTCGCCGAAAAGCTCAATTCCCCTGACGGAAACAGTTATGCGGTTATGCAGGATACGGGTGAGCTAATGATTTTCAAGGGCGGAGCGCCTGTAATGTATCTGCTTAATTCCGGAGGAATGATAGGCTTCCAGGAAGCCGGTTCGCGCCATCTCCATTTTGACGAGCATGGAGGGATATCTCTTAACAACGGAAAAGGTGGAACCTGCTATGCTAATATAGGTACATCAGAATCACATGCGATCCGCATTGAAACCAACGGGATAGATGGTGCTTTTTCACGAGGAGTTTTCGCGTTGGATTACGGTTCAGTGCTATATGTAAGCCCTAGTGGGATATTACTGGGGGGCAACACGGACGGTCTGTTTATTGGCACGACATCTGATGGATTTAAGATACGCAGGGGTAGCTGCATACTGGAAGCAAAACCAGATGGGTTGTACTTTAACGGCAAAAAAGTAGTATTGGAGGATACGACATGACATCAAAAACAATAACGCTTACAGGCGCAGAAATCAGGGCAGGTTACTCGGGCGGCGCGAACGCCTGGCTCAGAAACGACGGCACGGACGTAATTTACGCGGCGGCAGTCCCGGGAATCACGGCAGGCTCCGACGGGGTAGTCAGCATACCTGCCGGGCAGTCCGCTCCGGTTTATGGCGCGTATGGAACGGTTTACCTGCTGGGTACGGGCTCGGTAATGCTTGTAGGCTCGGATTACAGCACAAACCCTTTTAAGACGTCGGCGCAGTCGGGCGGCTCGGGCGCTGACGAGGTCGCAAGAGCCGCTATTTCGGCGCATGAGAGCAATGCGGATATGCATGTGACCGCCGAAGAGAAAGCGGAGTGGAGCGCTGTCAATAACCCCAATCTGCTGATAAATCCCGATTTTAAGATAAATCAGATAGGGGTATCGGGTACAATTACCGATACAGGATATTTTGTTGACCGTTGGAAGCTTGCGGACGGTTCTGTTACGGTAAATTCGGACGGAACGCTTACGCTCGACGGCACAATTATCCAGACCTTGGAGAACGCTGCGGGAGCAGATGTCACCGCTTCGGCAAGCGCAGGGGCGGCAAGCTATGATGATAGTGCGAAAACGCTCACACTGACCGCTTCGGGCGAAACAATTTCATGGGCAAAGCTGGAGGTCGGTTCTGTCGCAACGCCGTTTGTGCCGCCCGATACCGCAACGGAGCTTGCAAAATGTCAGCGGTATTTATGGGTGCTGAAAGCTCTTAATATGAGAGCGGGGTTATCTACTGCGCACGCTACAAATGGTGTAGTATTCTATATGCATTCCCCGGCTGCCCTAAGAAAAACGCCAAGCGTTGAATACGACGGTATTGCCCTGAACGAGTTAAGCAGCAATACGCTCAAAACCGTTGACGGCGTGCAGGTAAGAGGGTGCGTTTCCAATACCATTAAATTGGTGATAACACCGTCAACCAATGACCTTTTGACGGCAGGAAATCTATATGAAATAGTAACAAACCCCGACGAAACGGGAGTCCTCGTATTCGACGCAGAAATTTAAGGGAGGTAAAATAATGACATGGGATAACATTATCAGGACACTTTCCGCTGCGGTAGGTGCGGTGGTGGGATTTCTTTTCGGGCAGCTTAACGGGCTGTTCTGGGCGGTGATTTCGCTGATGGTGCTGGATTATATCACCGGAATTTTGTGCGCAATTTCAACGAAAACGCTCTCGTCGGAGGTCGGGTTTAAGGGGCTTGTCAAGAAGTTCATGA
>CAYRLM010000190.1:0-4462 GCA_964425035.1 uncultured Ruminococcus sp. | reverse complement strand
CTATGCTGTAAGTGCAGTCGTATTCGTCCTGAAGCTTCACCCAGTTCACCATTGCGCCGAGGTAGTTGCCGAGGTGCGGCGTGTTTGTCGGCTGAATTCCGCTGAAAATCTTCTTTTTCTGCTCTTCCATGATGAATTCCCTTTCTTGATTGTATGAATGTAGGAAAACAAAAACCGCCCCTGCGACAGAATGCTCTGCCATAAGGACGGACTGTAAATTCCGTGGTGCCACCTTAATTCACGGTCATGCCGTGCGCTCATCGGATACGTTAATATCCCGGCAATTAACGCTCGCCGCACGTCGCAGAATACTCGGGAGAAGCTCCCTTTGACTGCGCCCTCAATGGTCCATTTGTATACTCTGCGTTCTGCGGCGTTCCCAGCATGGCTCGGACTTCTGTCCTGCCCCGCCGCTCTCTGTGAGTGCACGGGTATTTTTATCTCCATATCACAGGTTTCAAGGGCTTATTTGATTGTTTGTACACATTTTATCACAATGTTCGGCTTTTGTCAAGTGGGAAATATGTCGTAAAAGTCCCGTTGGGGCTTTTGGCAGGAACTTGCCTGTGTTCTTTCCGGGTGCAGACATGATGTCTGCAACGGTGCGCAAAATGACTTTTATGCCAATGCAAAATGTGCTTTACAACCGTAACGCATTGTGGTATAATAAACGCAGGGCGTTTATTATAGATTAAAAGTCCTCGCACATACGCAAATCGAAGATTTGCTGCGTGCGTATCGGACAATTATACCATGCCCTTGCGGTCATGGTATAATAAACGCAGGGCGTTTATTATAGATCACAACATGCGGCAGACGCTGCCGCAGAAAGGACATACATCAATGCTTAAACCGTTTTCTGACCGCGTATCCGGATTACAGCCGTCCGCTATCCGTGAGATACTCAAGTTCACAGCCGACCCGGAGGTCATAAGCTTCGCTGCGGGAAACCCTGCGCCGGAAGCGTTCCCCGTTGAAACCATTGCGCAATTATCCGCCGATATCTTTCGAGAAGAGCCGATAAATGCGCTGCAATACTCCATAACCGAGGGCTACCCGAAGCTTCGGGAATGGCTGAAAAACGACCTGACAAAAAAAGGACTGTTCCGCGACGGTGATCAGGTAGTGATAACCTCGGGTGCGCAGCAGGCTATCGAAACCACCGCAAAAATACTCTGCAACGAGGGCGATGTGATAATCTGCGAGGATCCGGCATTCGTAGGCTCGCTGAACGCATTCCGCAGCTATGGCGTGAAGCTTGCGGGAGTTCCCATGGACGACGACGGAATGATACCCGACAAGCTGGAGGAAACCCTCAGGGCTAACCCCACAACCAAGTTCATCTACACTATCCCGAACTTCCAGAACCCCACCGGCAGAACCACCACCGAAGAGCGCCGCCGGCAGATACTGGCGCTGGCGCAGAAGTACGGCGTGTATATTCTCGAGGACAATCCATACGGCGCACTGCGCTTTGACGGAGAGGACGTTCCGTCCCTCAAGGAGCTTGACGCAAACGGAAACGTGCTGTACTGCGGCACTTTTTCCAAGACGCTTGCGCCGGGGCTGCGTGTCGGATATCTGCTTGGTGCGTCCGAAATAGTCGCAAAGGCTGTGGTAGGCTTGCAAACAAGCACCGTTCACACCAATATCTGGGCGCAGATGCTGACATGGCGCTTCCTCACCACCGTGGATTTTGAGGAGCATCTCAAAAAGCTTCGCAGGATATACCGCCACAAATGCAGCCTTATGCTGGAGGGACTTTCCGCAGAGCTGCCCGATTTCATAAAATTCACCCACCCTCAGGGCGGTCTGTTCATCTGGGCTACACTGCCTGACAAGTACGACATGAACGAATTCTGCAAGGGCGCCGTACAGCGCAAGGTGGCGGTAGTTCCCGGAAATGCGTTCACCGCAGACGAAAACGCACTGTCGCATTCTTTCCGTCTGAATTACTCCACCCCCACGGACGAACAGATAGAAAAGGGCGTGAAAATACTCGGCGCCGCCGCCAAGGAACTGCTGAAATAATACGGAGGAAATGCTATGACAATTATACTTGCAGCCGACAACGACTGGGCAATAGGAAAAGACGGAGGGCTTCTCGCCGATATACCCGAGGACATGAAATTCTTCCGTGAAACCACGAAGAACTCCACCGTGGTTATGGGCAGAAAAACATGGGACAGCCTTTCAAAGAAACCTCTTCCCGGCAGGGTAAACTGCGTTATCTCACGCACGGCAAAGCAGCTTGAGGGCGCACAGGTGTTCGCAGACATCAATGAGCTGCTCAAATTCACCGAAAAGGCGGAGGGAAATGTGTTCGTTATCGGCGGCGGCGAGATATACAAGCAGCTGCTGCCGCACTGCGGCGAGGCTTTCATAACCCGTATCTATGAGAACTTCAACGGTGATGTGTTCTTTGAGGATATCGAGCATGACAAGGAGTGGGAGCTTATCGAAGCTTCACCGGTGATAGAATCCGAGTGCCGCCGCATCAGATTCTTCCATTACAAGAGAAAATGACGCATGAGGAATTTCTGGACATGTGCCGCAGTATTCCCGGTGCGGTACTGGATCAGCCGTTCACCGGGGATTTCGACAGCGTTGTATGCCGCCACGCCGACAGCAAAAAATGGTTCGCTCTGCTGATGAAGGTCAACGGGAACTACATAGTGAACCTCAAATGCGAGCCGCAGGAGGCGGAGCTTCTGCGCAAGCTGTTCAACGGCATTTCTCCGGGATATCACATGAACAAGCGCCACTGGAACACTGTGCTTCTCGGGTCTGATGTCCCCGATGAGGAGCTTCGCCGAATGACGCTGAACAGCTTCCGGCTAACCCTAAAATAAGTCACAAACCGCCATTGATTTCGTGGCGGTTTTCTTGTTTATTACAATATTCGTAAAAATACGTTTTTTCCCTTGACAAAGAGAATAATATGTGATATACTTATATCTAACAAAAACCTTATCAAGAGCGGCTTCTGGCGTAATGCGGGGGACTGGTCCCTATGAAGCCCGGCAACCTCTCCTTTTGCCCATTTATGGTGCGAAGGGAAAAGGTGCTACTTCCTGCGGCGGTGTAACTGCCGAAAGATGAGGAGTGATACGTCCTTCGACTCACTCCTTTGGAGTGAGTTTTTTGTTTATGAATTGAAACACAGAACATCATGGAAAGGAAAGACAAATGAGCAACTATCTATTCACCTCGGAAAGCGTAACAGAGGGACACCCCGACAAAATCTGCGACAACATCTCGGACGCTATCCTTGACGCTATCCTCAAACAGGATCCAATGGGCAGAGTTGCCTGCGAAACAACTACCACCACGGGCATGGTGACGGTCATGGGCGAAATCTCCACCACAGCGCAGGTGGATATCCCGTCTATCGTGCGCAATACCGTCCGTGAAATCGGCTACACCAGTTCCGAATACGGATTTGACGCAGACAGCTGCGCAGTGTTCACCACAATCGACAAGCAGTCCCCCGATATCGCAATGGGCGTAAACAACGCCCTTGAAGGCAGAGAGGAAAACGCCTGCGACACGGGAGCGGGAGATCAGGGCATGATGTTCGGCTATGCCTGCACCGAAACCCCCGAGCTTATGCCCATGCCGATAAGCCTTGCGCACAAGCTCTCAAAGAAGCTTACCGCAGTCCGCAAGGACGGCACTATCCCCTATCTTCTCCCCGACGGAAAAACTCAGGTCACCGTCGAGTACTGCGACGGAAAGCCGCTGCGTGTGGATACCGTGGTGGTATCCTCCCAGCACAAGGCAGCCGCTGCTCTTGAGCAGATAAGGGCGGATATTATCGAAAAGGTGATAAAAACCACAATCCCTGCCGAGCTTCTCGATGATAAGACCAAATACTTCATCAACCCAACCGGGCGCTTTGTTGTGGGCGGACCTATGGGCGACAGCGGGCTTACCGGCCGCAAGATAATCGTTGATACCTACGGCGGTTATTCCCGTCACGGCGGCGGCGCATTCTCCGGCAAAGACCCGACAAAGGTTGACCGCTCCGCAGCGTACATGGCTCGCTATGCCGCAAAGAACGTTGTCGCAGCGGGTCTTGCCGATAAAGCGGAGATACAGGTTGCATACGCTATCGGTGTTGCGCACCCGGTTTCCATTTTTGTGGACACTTTCGGCACGGGCAAGGTAACAGACGATGTTATCTCGGCGGCGGTCGCAAAGGTGTTTGACTTCCGCCCGGCGGCGATAATAAACACCCTCGAGCTGCGCAAGCCCCAGTACAGACAGCTTGCGGCATACGGTCACATGGGCAGAGAGGATCTCGGCGTTGCATGGGAAAGAACAGATAAGGCGGAAGCCCTTAAAGAAGCTGTGGCGTCGCTTTCACATTCATAACTACATATGGGGAGGGCTTTGCCCTCCCCATAGTCTGTCGATAAAGTCTTTATTCGCAGACTACCGTCTGCGAATCGGGGGAAAA
>CAYRLM010000189.1:0-4462 GCA_964425035.1 uncultured Ruminococcus sp. | reverse complement strand
AAAAAGGCTGGACCGAAAACTTTTATTCCGCTGCGGCGGGGTTTTTCGACAAGCTAAGGGAGGGCATTTTGCCCTCCCTTTGTTTATTAGTCCTCGCCAAGCTTCAGTGCCTTGTTTATGTTTATTTTGCGGATTATTCCGCCCAGAACCGCAAAGCCGCCTATCAGCATTACCGCTATAATTATATACATCTTGATGTAATCCCCGGCGTTGCCCTGCACACGGAACGGCGGAACCTGATCCGCAGCGTCGTACATCGTGCGGAACATCGGCACGAACAGGTCGCTTGCAATGCCGCCTATAACAAATCCCATCGCTATGGACACAAGGCTCACAAGAAGCTGCTCCCAGCCAAGGGTTGCTATTACCTCTCGGAATGTTACGCCCATTGCCCTCAGCACGCCGAATTGCAGCGTCCTTGAGCGTATAGAGATTATCCAGTAGATAAGAAAGCCTATGACTGTCATCAGCATTATCACCACAAAGCCCAAGGTCAGTGCGCCGTTCATGCCCTGAAGCTCCGGGTCGGTCTTTTCCTCGATAAGAAGCTGACTGCTGTCGGTTATGCGCTGTATCTTGAGGTTCTTTGCCGAAATGTCGGCATAGAGCGCTTCGCTGGTCGCTCCGTCATTAAGCTTGAGCCATATCTGGTAGGGCTGAAGCTCCGTCACACGGCGCAGATAGTTGTAATTGCACACCAGAAAATCCTGTACGGCGGTTTCGCCCGTGCGTTCGTCCGTTTCAACCGTTTCATCGGGGTTAATTCCCGGCCAGTAATCCACGAACGCCAGCACCGTAAGATCCACGCTGTCGCTGCCGGACAGCTTCACCGATATCACGTCGCCGAGCTGGACGCCTTTTTCCTCCCAGCTGCGAGAGGCGAGAACTCCCGCCTTGAAATCCACCAGCGCAGCGCAGTAATTCCACCAATGCACCGGGAGGAGATCGTTGCGGAACCATGCGGTTTTCGCAAACTTGCCCGGCTCTATCGCCATGAGGTCGGCGTTTTTGGTTTCGACGCTGCCGCTGGTCGCCTTTGCTTCGGTGCGCAGAACTCTGGTGGCGGTTTCAACTCCTTCCAGGTTTTCGTAATCCTCCATGTCTATCTCGACATAGCTGGTGTCGTCCTCGACGCTTTCCAGCCGCCAGTAGGCGTCTATCACCACGTCTGTGCCGGTGTTGTAATATATACGGTCGGAGCGGCTGTTGTTTATTGCACGGGCGGTATTCGCAGAGAATATGCCCAGCGCAAAGGTAACGGCGAGAAACAGCATGAGAAAGCGCTCTCTGCCGCCCTGCGAGCGTGCCACCGAGGTTATCGCAATATACTGCGGAACTGTCCACAGGCGTTTTCCCATATGATATATAAGGCGCAGAAGATAGGGATAAAGCCTGATGAAAAGAAGCCCTGCGCCCATGATGAACATGGTTGAGAACACAAAGTACAGCGGATTTATCGTTCCGTCGCTCTCGTATGTGCCGTCGGCGAACAGGCGGTTTATGCTCCGGGCGGTGAAATAATACCACACAAGAGAGCCCGCAATAAGTATTATATCTATGCAGAGCTTTTCCCACAGCGACATTTTCACCACTTTCGCCTTGCTCTGCTTGTATTTTACGATTGACAGCTTGGAGGCGGGTATTATCGGGAGCATTGTCGTGACGAAGAATACAACTATTGCCACAAGCGCATAGATAAAGGCGTCAAGGCTGAGCCTTGCGGCAAGACCGGTGCGGTTGACAAATTCCAGAAAGCCGTTGGACACGCCGAGAAAGCTGCACAGAAGCAGCCCAATGAACGGTGCCGTGATGAAGGTGACAAGTCCGAGAACGCCTGTTTCCATGGCATATATCGCAAAAATCTGGGCGGAGGAAGCGCCTCTGCTCTTGAGCACCGCTATCTCGTTTTTTTCCTGCTCGACATTGAGCTGTGATACCATGAAGAGGTAAAACGCCAGCATGACAATCGTCGGGATTTGCAGTATCCACAGCATGGATTTTAGGTTTTCGGCACGCACGGCATATTCCGCAAGAATATCCTTAATGCCCATGGAAAAGCTCAGCCCCGCGTCCGAGTATACGGTGCGGTCGGCTTCTATGGCTTCGGTGACGGAGCCGAGACTGTTTAGATCCATCTTCTGATAATCAAAGGAATAACGACATTCTGCGCCGCTGAGGGTGGTAAGCCCTGTGCTGAGGTAGTCGCCGAGCATGGTGTCGTAGTCGATGAAAAGCCCGTTGAGGTAGTTCTCCATTGTTTCCGACCAGTAGCTGTCGTTTTCGTCGGAGGGCTGAAATACGCCTACAATCGTTATGGTGAGCGGCTCTGCGGAACTGTAAAAGCTGTTTCGGAACTGATAGCTGCCGCCGCAGGCTATGCCGAGCGTTTTCAGACATTCCTCGTCGCATATCGCCTCAAACGAACCGTCAGGCAGCTGCCCGGGTTCGTACATTCTGCCCTGAATAATCTCGGCGTGGTCGGCAAGCCCGGTCATTCCGGTTATCCTTGCACGGGTGGTTTTTCCGGTTATGAGGTACATGAAGCCGTCTGTCAGCACGGTCTTGCTGTTTGCCTGCGGCATGTCTATCAGCGAGGTGCGGGAGGAAACAAGCTCGGTCATTTCCCGCACGTCATTGCGGTGCTGCTCGTTGGAGTCCCTGACGGAGATTGAGGCGGTGACTGTGTATTCGCCGGGATAAAGCCCCGTTTCGGTCTGGTACGCCTGCATATCCTTGATAAGTATGCGCTGGAGCGAGGAATTCATGTATATCGGCACGCTGCTCATCATTCCCGCAGCAAGAAGAAAGCCGATGAACAGGCACAATACCATCCATTTGGTACTGCGCATTTTTCTGAATAATAATGTCAGCACTTCAATACCCCCATCAGCGTACAACGACGCGGTCGCCGGCTTTCAGCCCGGTGAGTATCTCCGCTTCGGTGGCATTGGTTATGCCGACGGTGACGTCTACCTCTACCTTGTTGTCGTTTTCGTCGAGGATAGACACATAGGAGCGGTCGCCGTCGGTCTTGACCAGCGTTTTCGAGATTACGACTGCGTTTTCGTGGGTGGCGTATACGGCGGTGATATCCGCAGTCATGCCGACGGTGAGGAAGCTTGGCTGCTCGCCGGAAAATTCGCAGTAAATCGACGAGGTGTCGGAAAGTATTTCGGGAAAATCGTCGTAAACTCCGTCGGTGGTGTTGGTGGGAGTTTTTGCGACATAGCCGGGGAAGCTTTCTCCGTCAACGGTCAGCGTGACTTCCTGCCCCAAGGGGAAGCTCTTGAGCTGGGAAGAGGTGTACTGTATGCACAGCTGTTCGGGGTCGATTATTTTTACGATAGTCTTATAGGCGGTGACGGTGTCGCCGGGGTTAAGGCTCTGGACATAGCATACCTGCCCGGACATTCCGGCATAGATACGGGATTGGTTAATGCGGCGTTGGTATTCGTCGAGCGTGTTCTGCTCCATTTCAAGGTCAAGACGGTCGTCTGCGGAGCCGCTTCGGGAGTAGGCAAGCTGCGCCTTTTCGACAATAAGCTGCTGCTGCTCATATAAATAGGGGAGGTCGCCCGTGTCAAGCTCGGCGAGAAGCTCGCCCTCTTCCACAAACTGCCCGGCGGTGACGTAAATGGTCTTTATGGTGCCGCCGCTTTCGGGGAAGCCTGCGTTGTACTGGGACTTGCAGACAACATAGCCTGTTGCGGTGGTCTTGTCCTCGATGGTTTTCTGTTTGGCGGTGTAGGTGGAATAGGCAATATCCTCGACAGCGACGGTGGGCGGTTCGAGGAGCTCTTCCTCAGCGGGGAAGAAAAAGCAGCCGGTCAGACCGGATATCGACAGCAGCAGGGCTGCGGATTTAAGAAGCTTATGTTTCATAGAAAATACCTCATAATAAAGAATACACATATACTATAACATAAAACAAGACAAAATAACAGTAGGAAACGGATAAATACGGCAGAATGAATAAATTTTGAGCCGGGGTTTGTGTAAAACTACCGTATAATGGGACGCCGACGGGCAATGCGTGTAATGTTGTGGGCATATCGCAGTAAAAAGCGGTTATATTGTTGAAAGATGTGCATGTATGTTACATATTCGCGGAAAATCGAAAAAAGGGGTTGACTTTCCGCAAAGATGGTGATATAATAGATAAGCCGTCAGAGATACGGCGGACGAAAGCTTAAAAATCACGGATTTTCTCAAAAAACTTTGAAAAAAATCTAAAAAACCTCTTGACAAGCAAGAGTGAATGTGATATAATAATTAAGCTTTCCGAAAAGAAAGTCGCTTCTTGGAAGGTTTTGAAAGAGAGTTCAAAAAAGTTTGAAAAAATTCAAAAAAACCTCTTGACAAACTCGAAAAGATGTGATATAATAACAAAGTCGCCTGAGAGGGCGGGAAGCTCCTTGAAAATTGAACAATACAGAACGAATTAACATTACCTTGTCGATTC
>CAYRLM010000188.1:0-4506 GCA_964425035.1 uncultured Ruminococcus sp. | reverse complement strand
AAAAAAGCTGTGATACAAACAGAAAAGGGAAAAGGGAGAAATATGTCAGAAAAAGATAAAAATTCCGTCCGTACGGAGTATTTCACGGGCTTCAGGGACGGGCTTCCGATAGGGCTGGGATATCTGTCGGTATCCTTTGCGTTCGGAATAAGTGCGGTGAACATGGGCATTCCGCCGATAGCCGCAATACTTATTTCCATGACCTGCCTGACGTCCGCCGGGCAGGTGGCGGGGATAGGCGCAATAGCCGCTTCGGGCAGTCTGGTTGAAATAGCGCTGGCGCAGCTTATAATCAATCTGCGATACTCGCTGATGAGCCTTTCTCTCAGCCAGAAGCTGTGCAAAAAATACGGTATGCTCCATAGGCTTACCACCTCGTTCGGCATAACTGACGAGGTGTTTGCGGTCGCAAGCGCACACCCGGGAGAGGTAACGCCGCCGTATATGTACGGGCTTATCACCCTGCCGTATATCATGTGGGCTGCGGGTACCGCATTCGGTGCGCTGCTGGGAAGTATCCTGCCGGAGCTTGTCAAGTCTGCGCTGGGTATCGCTATTTACGGAATGTTTATCGCCATAGTTGTTCCCCCGGCTAAGCGATTTAGGGGCGTGCTGGCGGTGTCGCTTATGGCGGCGGCGCTTTCCTGTGCGTTTAAGTTCCTGCCGTTTCTTGACGTGTTGAGCGGGTTTTCGGTGATAATCTGTACGGTTATCGCAGCGGCGGCGGGGTCGCTTTTATTCCCAAAACCGGAAGAGGACGGTGAAGCAGATGACTGACGCGTTATATTTATGCGCCTGTATTTTTACGATGGCGCTTGTCACCTACCTTGTCAGAATGCTCCCCCTTGCCGCTATACGCAGAAAGGTGAAATCGAGGTTTTTGCTGAGCTTTCTGTACTATGTACCCTATGCTGTTCTAAGCGCCATGACTGTTCCGGGGATATTTTTCAGCACAGGCACCGAGGTGACTGCGGCGTCTGTGATATCTGCGGCGGTGGGATTTGCGGCGGCGCTTGCTGCGGCATTATTTGACCGAGGACTGCTTACGGTTGCGATATCCGCCTGCTGCGGAGTGTTGGTTTCGGAACTGGTGATAATGTGGTGCTTTTAAGGAGAATAAATAAATGGGCTGTATATAAATACAGCCCATTTCGGTATGTTGAAAATTCCGGGTAAGATTAATTATTTAGCGGTATTATCCCGTTCAAAAAGTTTTACCATAAGCGTTACAGCCTGCTGCTGCAATTCGTCAAGACCTGTTATGTCTACGGTCAAGCGCTGATTTACTCCGAGAATAAAATCCGTGCTTACACCGAAAATCTGCGACATTTTTATGATATAAATCAGCGCAGGAGAGTTTGTTCCGTTTTCCCATGCGTTGACCGCACTTTTGGAAATTCCCAGACGTTCGGCAAGCTGTACTTGATTTAAGCCCTTTTGATTGCGGAGCAGCCTGATTCTGTCGGATAAGCCATATATCATAAAATCACCTCAATTTATTATAGCAAAACAAAATACATTTATAATATACCAAAGTAAATCAACTCTTGACAAAACAGTAGACTTGTGATATAATCATTTTGGCGAGGTCAATCTATAATTTACCGAAATATAAGGAGAGTTTTTTATGAAAAAAGGAATAATCATGGCATTGTGTGTTATTTCCTGTGCGGCGCTTACCGCCTGCTCGACAGGAAACGCTTCGGGAACATCGGCAGGTACATCTGCGGTACAGAACAGCTCCGCAGCCGAAAATTCCTCCGATATTGAAACCGAACCGGAATTGCCTTCCGAAGAACCGAACAGCGCTCTTGCAATAGGCGAAACATGCAGCTTGGGAGGCTTCGACATAACGGTAGACGGTTTCAGCTTTGAGGATAAGCTGAATAGCGGTGAATATCTGGCTTTTTCTCCCGATGAGGGAAATGTGTACCTTGTCACAAATCTTACGGTCAAGAATACAGCTTCGGAAGCCCAGACATTCGCTCCGAGCTTTTCCGTGGGACAAAATTCCATTAAGGTCAATTATGCCGGAGCATATGAATTTTCAGGCACAAATCTTATTGGATTAAAGGAAGATATACATGACAGCAAGCTGAACCCTCTCAGCAGCATAAGCGGCGTATATGTATTCTCGGTAGCCGACGAGGTATCTCAGACAACCGATAATTCTCTGTCGCTTGTGTTTACCATAGACGGTGAAACGGCAACCTATACGCTGAGGTGATTGAGTTTATTATTTTGCTTGCTTTATCTTGACACATGTTTCTATCTAAATAAAGCTTAAGGGGCTGTATAATACAGCCCCTCAGTTTTTATAATCCGAAGCTCACCGAAAGCGCGCTGTTCACCTGCGACATGGCGTCGCTGTCAAGCTCGCCCATACGCTCCTTGAGCCGCCTTTTATCCAATGTACGCACCTGCTCCAGAAGCACGATGGAGTCTTTCGCAAGCCCGCAGGAAGCGGCGTTCAGCGAAATATGTGTCGGAAGCTTTGATTTGTCCTTCTGACTGGTTATCGCAGCGGCTATCACCGTGGGACTGTGCTTGTTCCCGACGTCGTTCTGCACTATCAATACGGGACGCACTCCGCCCTGTTCGGAGCCTACAACGGGGCTGAGATCCGCATAATATATTTCTCCTCGTTTTACCAGCATTTCACGATCATTCCTTTCACGTTTTTCCTTAGGGCAGCGTCGGCTCGCCCGACGGTTTTGTCCGCACTGCCTCTGCCCGGCATTTGTGATTATATTATTGCCGCCGCCGGTAAAAGTTATACGGCTTTTATCTGCCGGTGCTTTATTTTATTCGCGGAATATCGTATGAGTTACTCGAATATGACAGCTTCTGCGTTATCCTTGAAGCGGGCGTTTATCTCTGTGATGAATAACATATTTTTTGTATACAATAACAAATATTTTTGATGAAAAATGCAAAAATCTTCTTGACTTATTGCAGAATTTCTAGTATAATGTTATACATGGAGATTTGGTGTTCTGTCAAAACAGTTCGCCGAATACCTCATTATTCCAAATAATGTTAGAAGGAGATAACTATTATGGCAAGAAATCCCGGTGTATTAACCAAGAACCCCAATGTTACAAAGTGGGTCGATGAAATGGTTGCTCTGACAAAGCCCGATCAGGTAATTTGGATCGACGGCTCAAAGGAGCAGCTTGATGAGCTGACTGACGAGGTTTGCGCACTTCCCGAGGGCAACAAGGACAAGATGTACAGACTGAACCCCGAAAAGCTCCCCGGCTGCCTGTATCACAGAACTCTCCCCAACGACGTTGCAAGAGTAGAGGACAGGACTTTCATCTGCTGCCGTGAGCAGAAAGACGCCGGACCCACAAACAACTGGATGGATCCCAAGGAGATGTACGCAAAGCTCGGCGCTATGTACGACGGCGTTATGAAGGGCAGAACAATGTACGTTATTCCGTACTCCATGGGTCCCATCGGTTCTCCTCTCGCAAAGGTAGGCGTTGAGCTGACAGACTCTATCTATGTTGTTCTCAACATGAACATCATGACAAGAATGGGCGCAGACGCTTTCAAGAACCTCGGCGACACCTCCAACGACTTCGTTCGCGGCCTGCACAGCAAGGCTGACGTAGATCCCGAAAAGAGATATATCGTACAGTTCCCTGAGGACAACACTATCTGGTCAATCAACTCCGCATACGGCGGAAACGTTCTGCTCGGCAAGAAGTGCTTCGCACTGCGTATCGCTTCCTATCAGGGCAAGAACGAGGGCTGGATGGCAGAGCATATGCTTATCCTCGGCGTCAAGAAGCCCGACGGCGAGATGAAGTATATCACTGCGGCATTCCCCTCCGCATGCGGCAAGACAAACCTTGCAATGCTCATTCCTCCGGCAGTTTATAAGGAGCAGGGCTATGAGGTTTACACCGTCGGCGACGATATCGCATGGATGAAGCCCGGCGAGGACGGCAGGCTCTATGCCATCAACCCTGAGAACGGCTTCTTCGGCGTAGCCCCCGGCACAAACGCAAAGTCCAACTACAACGCTCTCGCTTCCACAATGAAGAACACCATCTTCACCAACGTTGCCCTGAACAATGCGGACAACACCGTTTGGTGGGAGGGTCTTGACAAGAACCCGCCCGTTGACGCTACCGAGTGGAAGGGCGCAAAGGTAAACGGCAAGGAGTTCACCGCTGTTATCGGCGCTGACGGCAAGCCGCAGAAGCTCGCTCACCCGAACTCCAGATTTACCGCTCCGGCTATTAACTGCCCCTGCGTATCTCCCGAATTCAACAACCCGAAGGGCGTTCCCGTAAGCGCTATCATCTTCGGCGGCAGACGTGCTTCCACAACTCCGCTGGTATATCAGTCCTTTGACTGGGTACACGGCACATATATGGGCTCCGCTGTTTCCTCCGAAACCACCGCAGCCGCTACCGGCGCTGTCGGCGTGCTTCGTCACGATCCTATGGCTATGAAGCCGTTCATCGGCTACAATGTAGGCGACTACTGGGC
>CAYRLM010000187.1:0-4566 GCA_964425035.1 uncultured Ruminococcus sp. | reverse complement strand
TGCGGCGAAAAATTCAATTGCGCCTTTCACGGCATTGATTTTTTTGCAAATATGTGATACAATAAAAAGATAGAGAATTATCATGCTGGAGGTAGAGTTATGGCTGTTGCAGTACCAAAGCGCATAGCGTCCGGAATAATCAACGCACTCAAGGGCGGCGTAGTACCGAGAACAGGTCTTGGCTATATCGCCGTAGGCAGAACCGAGGAAATAAACGCCCTGCTCCACGATGTGGATATAACTGAGGAGGGCGGAGCATTTTTCCGCTTTATAGTCGGACGTTACGGCAGCGGAAAAAGCTTCATGCTGCAAATGATGCGCCAGCACCTGATGGACAGGGGCTTCGTCACCGCCGACGCAGACCTCTCCCCGGAGCGCCGCCTGATGGGAACAAAGGGTCAGGGACTTGCCACCTACCGCGAGCTTATGCGAAACCTCAGCGTGCGCACCAAGCCCGACGGCGGGGCGCTTCCGCTGATACTGGAAAAATGGATAACCTCCGTACGGACAGATGTTGTGGCGGAGGGAACAAGCCCGGACGACCCGTTCTTTGACGCCGCAGTCGAGAAGAAAATATACACAAAAATAAGCAGTCTTGAGGATATGGTTCACGGCTTTGATTTCGCACGGGTCATAAACGCATACCACAAGGCGTACACCGCCGGAAACGAGGACAAAACAGCCTGCGCCGTCCGCTGGCTTCGCGGGGAATACTCCACCAAAACCGAAGCAAAGCAGGATCTCGGCGTAAACGTCATTATCACCGACGACAACTGGTACGATTATATAAAGCTGCTGACCGCTTTTTTCGTCAGCGCAGGCTACAAGGGCTTTGTGATAATGATAGACGAGCTTGTGAATATCATGAAGATACCCCACGCAGTCACCCGGCAGTATAATTACGAAAAAATACTGATGATGTATAACGACGTCATGCAGGGAAAGGCTTCTCACCTCGGCATTATCATGGGCGGAACGCCGCAGTGCATAGAGGACACCCGCCGAGGGATATTCAGCTATGAAGCCCTGCGCTCAAGACTGGAGCGGGGGCGCTTCGCAACCGATGAAACCCACGACATGCTGGCGCCGATAATAAAGCTGCTGCCGCTGTCCTATGAGGAAATGACGGTGCTGACCGAAAAGCTGGCGGAGATACACGCAGGGCTTTATAACTACACCTGCCGCCTTACGCTGGAGGACAGGATATTCTTTATCAAGGCGGAATACAGCCGTGTAGGTGCGGACGCAAACATCACGCCGAGAGAGATTATACGGGATTTTATCGAGCTTCTGAACATCGCAATGCAAAACCCGGACAAGTCCGTTGCAGAGCTTATGGGCGAGGATTCCGGCTTTGATTACTCAAAGCCCGAGGGCGAACCTGCGGAGCAGAACGATGGATTTGAGGATTTTCAGCTGTGATCCGGGGCAGCCGCTTTATCCTTTATCAATACGAAAAAATTTCATTTAGCCTGCGAAGCAGGCATTTGAAATACGTTTTTTGCCTCAGCTCTGCCGAGGCAAAAAACACTGCTATCCGCACAAGTGTGCGAACTGGCGGCGAAGCCGACAGTGAGTGCATGCAGTGCGGATGTTCGGCGGAAAAGCCCCAACGGGGGTTTTTCGACGGTCTAACAGCACAAACAGTGCTGCTCGAATAAATAAAAAACTGCCGCAAAATATCGGCAGGAAATACGAAAGGAATGATTTTATGCCGCCATTCGGAAACAGAGGACCGGGCAGCCGCAACGGCAACCGACCCATGGAAGAACCCGACAGACCCATGCGCCGCCCCGAACCGCCGCCACCGCCGGGAATGGAACCGCCGCCACCGCCGCCAAGACCCCCAAGACCCCACAGACCGTCAAGACCGACCGGACCGTCAAGACCGTCCAGACCCCCAAGATAGGCTTACCCACAAAAATATTTCTGTAACGAAAGGGATGATTTTATGCCGCCAAGAGGACCCGGAGGACCGGGAGGAGGATTCGGCGGAGGACCCGGAGGATTCGGTGGAAGACCCGGAGGAGGATTCGGCGGAGGACCGGGAGGAGGTCACAGACCTCCTCCACCGCCTCCGCCAAGAGGCCGTTACTATGGTCGAGGGTGCGGGTGCATGACGCTCGTTATCACCGCCTTGACAGCAATAGCGGCTGTTGTGATTGCCGCCGTTGTCAATATTCTTGCCTGAGGCAGACAAATCCATAAACCGCCGTATCTCAACCGCTGCGGCGGTTTGCGTTTAAGGAGCGAAATTCATGAGCACAAACCGCATATTTTACCGCTTCGCCCCGTTTATTCAGGACTATATCTACCGCTGCAAATGGGAAGAGCTGCACGAAATACAGGTGCTGGCAGCCGAGGCGATATTCGATACAGACGAGAACCTGCTGCTCTCCAGCGGCACGGCAAGCGGAAAGACCGAGGCGGCGTTTCTCCCCGTGCTGACGCAGCTGTGGGAAAATCCCTCGAACAGCGTGGGCGTGCTTTACCTCTCGCCGCTTAAGGCGCTCATCAACGACCAGTTTGAACGTCTTGAGGGACTTCTTGAGGAAGCGGCGATACCTGTCACAAAGTGGCACGGCGATGCCTCCGCCGCCGCAAAAAAGCGTGTGATGAAGCGTCCGCAGGGAATTATCCAGACCACGCCGGAATCTCTGGAAAGCATGCTCATGCGCAACTCCGGCGGAGCATACAGACTGTTTTCCGACCTGCGCTTCGTAATAATCGACGAAATGCACTATTTCATGGACAACGACCGAGGATTACAGCTTCTGTGCCTGTTGGAGCGGCTTGCAAGGCTGATAGGCTACCACCCCCGCCGTATAGGACTTTCCGCCACCCTCGGCGACTGCTCCAATGCGGAAAAATGGCTCAATACCGACAGCGGCAGACGGTGCATTACCCCCCGCACCTCCGAAAAGGGGCGCAGTCTGCGGCTGTCCGTGAGGTTCTTTCCCATTAAAGAAAAAATTCCGAATTCCGACAGCAAAGCGCTGCTTCAGAATTACTACGACTACCTGTTTGAAAGCACATGGAACAAGCGGTGCATACTGTTCTCAAACTCAAAGGGCGAGGTGGAGGAGAACATAGCCCATCTGAAAAAAATATCCGCCGAACGCCGCCTGCCGGACAATTATCTCGTACATCACGCCAATATTTCCCCCGCACTGAGAGAATACACCGAGCAGCGCATGAAAGCCTCGGAGCAGCCCGTCTGCACCGGAGCAACGGTAACTCTGGAGCTTGGCATAGACCTCGGCAGTCTTGAACGTATCGTACAGACCGGCTGTCCGCTTACCGTTTCGGGACTGGTGCAGCGGCTCGGACGCACCGGGCGGCGGGGCGGCACCGCAGAAATGCGCTTCGCTTTCCGCTGGGACATGAGCCTTCCTCCGCAGGAATTTTACAAAGAGATAAACTGGGACTTCGTGATGTGTATCGCCATGATACTGCTGTACACCCGAGAGCGCTGGATAGAGCCGATGTACCTGCCGAAGCTGCCGTACAGTCTGCTTTACCACCAGACCATGAGCCGGCTGTCCTCGCAGGGCAGCGTAAAGCCGCAGGAGCTGGCACGGTATATTCTTACGCTGGGCGTGTTCCGCAATGTCAGCAAGGAGGACTACCTGCTGCTGCTCCGCCACATGCTTGAAAACAATCAGATAGAGCGCAGCGAGGACGGAGGACTGCTTGTCGGCAGCAAGGGAGAGGCTGCTGTGAACAATTACGAGTTTCTGGCGGTATTCTCGGTTCCCTCGGAGTTCTCGGTGCGCTGCAATGCCGAGGAAATAGGCACGGTGCAGACGCCGTTCCCCGAAAAGGCGCAGTTCGCTCTTGCGGGACAGGCATGGGAGGTAACAGAGCTTGATTTAAGGGAACGCCGCATATTCGTGAAGCATATCCCGGGAATATCCGCAAACATGTGGCAGGATACCGGAAACGAATATGTCCACACAAGGGTAATGAAAAAAATTCGGGAGGTGCTTCGCAGCGACGAGGATTATGCCTTTCTGGACGAATCCGCCAAAAAGCGCCTGAACGATATACGCCGCTCCTGCCGCAATGCGGCGCTTTCGGCGGCAGATGTAATCTCCGGGCGGATATCCGGCAGCGTTCCCGGCTCACCTGGCGGCAGGGTGGTTCGGGTCACTCCCACTCTGTACGCCGTGTTCCCTTTTCTGGGTACCAGAGCATGTATGGCGCTGATGTACGAACTGCGGCAGCGGGGATTTGGCGCAAACGTCTGGCTGCACCGCTATATCCCCGTTTGTATCGAGGTAAAAACAGACCGCAGCATGTCGGAGCTTGAAGAAGCGCTTGCCGAAATAAAGCTTAACGGCGCAGACAAATACTCGTTCAAAATACCCGATAATTGCGAAATATCGGGGAAATACAACGACCATATCCCCCGTGAGCTGCTGCGCAAGCAGTATGTCGAGGACTATCTCGACACGGACGATATGAAGAATAATTTATAAATAAATATCCCGCCCTTGCTAAAGGACGGGTTCATTTTGCCTGCGAAGCAGGCATTTGAAATCCGTTTTTTGCCTCAGCTTTGCC
>CAYRLM010000186.1:0-4606 GCA_964425035.1 uncultured Ruminococcus sp. | reverse complement strand
CGTTTTTTGCCACGGCTCTGCCGGGGCAAAAAACACTGCTATCCCAGCAAGTGTATAAGCAACGGCTTCGCCTTATGCTTTGCAACGGCTAACGCCTTATGCCTAACGCATGCAGTGCGGATGTTCGGCGGGCAACACGATGTTGCGAAGCCGAAACCCCAAGTGCGGCATGGATGCCGCACAACCAAGTTTCGGCTAAAAGCTCCCCAACGGGGCTTTTTCGACGGTCTAAATAGACGCTATGCGTCTATTATAGCATAAATTTAGCCTTAATGCAAGCGTTAAACGCCGGATTTAGATGAAAATTTGGTGTGCGTGATTATTTTTCAAAAAAGTATTGCAATAAAAACGGCGATACTGTATAATATAAGCAGGTGATTTTGAAATATTATCGGTATCATACCGACATTCTATAAATTGTAAATATAATGACGCCGGGGTCAGAAAGGGAAAAGCTATGCTTAATGAAAAAGTCACGGTAACTATCTGCGGTAAATCATATAATCTCCGCACAAACGACGCTTCTTCGCTGATACGTCAGGCAAACGAAACAGACCGGAGAATAACGGAATACTGTAAGCTGATGCCGAACAATCCCGCCCCGAAAGAGGACGCATGCGTATTAACGGTGCTTGACCTGCTGGGAGAGCTGGACGCCGCAAACGCAGAGCGCACCTCTCTTGCAAAGCAGAATGCAGCAATGGCTTCCGCTGCGGAGCAGGGCGCAAAGGCGAGCGAGGAGAGCCGCCGCCTTGCCGGTGAGATTTCCGGCCTGAAAAAGGACAGCGCCGCCCTGGAAGCCCTGCGCAAAAGCTACGCCGATCTGGAGGAAAAGAACGCCCGTCTTGCGGATACGCTCCGAGAGGTAAACCGTAAAGCGGAGGAGGGCATTAAGGTCAAGGAGCAGCTTGACGCCGCAAACGAAAAAATACAGTCCCTCGAAGAAAAAAACGAGCAGCTTGTTCAGAACGTAAAATCCTCCGACGGCAGATACACCGAGCAGCAAAAAGCTGTCGCAGAACTCCAGAAGCAGAATAACGACCTCAGAAAGCAGACGGAAAAGCTTGACGCACTCACCGAAGAAAACAGGAAGCTTACCGAAAGGCTGGAGAAATCCTCAAACACGGAGGAGGCTCTCCGCCGCTCGGAGGAACGTGCCGCCGCCCTTGAAAAGGATCGGGAAAAGCTAAAGGCTGGCGCTGCGGAGCTTGACGAGGTGAAGAGATCCCTTGCCGCAGAATTGGGCAGATCCGCCGACTTGGAGCGTAAGCTTATCACTGCCGAAAAGTCCGCAAAGGAGCTTGATGAAGCGAAGCAGTCGCTTTCCGCCGAAAAGGGCAGAAATTCCGACCTCGAAAAGAAGCTTGCCGCCGCCGAAAAGTCCGCAAAGGAGCTTGATGAAGCGAAGCAGTCGCTTTCCGCCGAAAAGGGCAGAAATTCCGACCTCGAAAAGAAGCTTGCCGCCGCCGAGAAATCCGCAAAGGAGCTTGACGAAGCGAAGCAGTCGCTTTCCGCCGAGCAGAACAGGTGCGCAGAGCTGGCACGCCGCCTTGAAGCCGAGCGCAAAGCCGCAGAGGAAATAAAGGCAAGCAGCGCCGATATGGCTGACGAGCTTGCGGTTCTGCGCGAAAAGTCGGACAGACTGGAGGAGCTTTCGGTGAAGTACTCCCAGATGGAGAGCGAGAACAATGCGCTGAAATCCGGCAAAGCGGAGGACGACGGGAACAGTGCGGCACTCTCGCAGGAGGTGGAGTCACTGAAAAAGAAGCTTGACGAGGCTCTTGCGGAAGCGAGGGATCTGAAAAAAACCAACTCCTCCCTCAACCGCCAGCTTAACGAAATGCTTGAGGACGGTCAGCTGACATTATGAGCGAAATTCTTGCGCCCTTAGGGGGTATCGGCGATCTGTATGCGGCGCTGAACAGCGGCGCCGACGCAGTGTATCTGGGTATGTCTGAATTTTCGGCACGCAAAAATGCCGAAAATTTTTCTGTGGACGAGCTGAAAACGGTCTGCACAGAATGCCACCGCCGAAAGGTTAAAGTGTACGCCGCACTGAATACGCTGATATACGACAGCGAAACGCAGGCGTTTGCGGAATGTGTGAAAAGTGCGGCGCAATGCGGAGTTGACGGGGTTATAATTCAGGATATCGGCGCTGCGGAAATAGTCGGCAGAATATGTCCGCAGCTTCCCCGTCACGCCTCAACGCAGATGTCGCTCAACAGCATATCCGGCGTGAGAGCGGCTCGGGAGATGGGCTTCACCCGTGCGGTTATCGGGCGCGAATTATCCCGTGAGCAGATACGGGCTGTCGCAGAAAGCGCCGACATAGAGCTTGAGGTTTTCGTTCACGGCGCACTGTGCGTATGTATCAGCGGTCAGTGCTACATGAGCGGCATTTTCGGCGGAAGAAGCGGCAGCAGAGGACTTTGTGCGCAGCCCTGCCGTTTGGATTTCACCTGCGGAGAACGGCACAACGTCATTTCCCTGAAGGACGGCTCCCTTGTCGGATATCTGAGGGAGCTTGACGACATGGGCATTGCCTCCCTCAAGATAGAGGGCAGAATGAAGCGCCCGGAATACATAGCCTGCGCCGCAGACGCCTGCCGCAGGTCGCTTGACGGAGAGGAATACGACTATGACAGGCTCGCCGGGATATTTTCTCGCGGAGGGCTGACAGACGGCTACTACAACGGCAGCATGGCGGATATGCAGGGTATCCGCAGCCGTGAGGACGTGGAAAACTCCGCAAAGGCAATGAACGGCATAAAAGCGCTGTACAAGGCGGAATATCCCCGCATAAGGGCGGATATCGAGGTTTCCGTGCGCAAGGGCCGGCCGATATTTGCGGCAGGTAAGACGGAGGGCTGCATGGCGGCGGTTCGGGGCGAAATTCCGCAGCCGGCGAAAAATGCTCCGCTCACCGCCCAAAGCGTCTGCGAGCGCATGGCGAAGCTTGGCGGCACGCAGTTCATTCCGGGCAATATCACCGCAGAGGTTGACGACGGGCTGAACCTCCCGGCGGCGGCTCTCAATTCGCTGCGCCGTGAGCTTACCGCAAGGCTGGACGAGGCGGTTCTGCGGAAAAACACCCCGGTATACCGCATATATCCGCTTACCGCACCGGGGAGCGCAAGGCACGAAAAGACGGGCTTTGAATGGCGCTGCGAGATACATTCCGCAGAACAGCTCCGGCAGGCGCTGGAGCTTCCGTTCGGTTTGATTTACGCACCCATGCGGCTGCTGAACGTGGATACTCCCTGCAAGGAGCGTATCGCAGCAATACCGCCGTTTGTTCTTCAGGACTGCGAGGAGCCGCTGCGCAAACGGCTTCGTGAGCTGAGGGAATACGGCTTTACCCGTGCCATGGCGCAGACGCCGGGACATGCGCAGCTTCTGCGGGAGGAGGGCTACGCAATTCACGGCGGACACCGAATGAACATCATAAACAGCTATGCTGCGGAGGTTTGCGGCAGGCTGGGGTTTGAGGATATCACGCTTTCCTTTGAGGGAACTGCGGCGCAGCTGGCGGAAATAAGTTCTCCGCTCCCACGGGGGATTATCGCATACGGCAGACTGCCGCTGATGATAATGCGGAGATGTCCCGTAAGCGGCGGTGCGCCCTGCGGCAGGGTACATCTGTTCGATGACGGAGGAAAAGCCTGCGGCGAATGCATATGCGACCGCCGAGGCAACAAGCTGCCGGTGCTGTGCGGCGGCAGCAGCGTGGAGCTGCTGAATCCAGACACGCTGATAATGAGCGACCGTATGTCTGCGGTGGAGCCTTTCGACTTTGCGGTGCTGAAATTCACCGTTGAGCAGGAAATCAAGCCTGTGTTTGATATGTATCTTTCCGGCGGAAAGCCCTCGGGCGCGCTCACAAGGGGGCTGTATTTCCGAGGAGCGGAATAAAATAAGCGGCGGAAAAGTCCCAGCGGGACTTTTTCGACATAGGAGGTAATATGGCTAATAAAACAAAATTCAAGCTATCCTACAACTGCCCTGTGGTGCTGACTTATGCGGCGATATGCCTTGTTATGGTGATACTGAACGGAATAACTCAGGGGTGGCTCAACAAATATGTTATGATATGCTACGGACACCCGTCGCTGCTTAATCCCATGACCTATGTGCGCTGCGTGACGTACTTTTTCGGGCATTCCGGCTGGGAGCATTATGCGAGCAATATGCTGCTCATGCTGCTGGTAGGCCCGGTGGTGGAAGAAAAATACGGCAGCGGAAATCTGATATTCATGATAATGATAACGGGAATTTCCTCGGGCATACTCAACTGTATTTTCTTCAGTTCGGGAATTATCGGCGCAAGCGGAATAATTTTCATGATGATAATTCTCAGCGCCTTTACCAACATGAAAAAGGGCGAGATACCGCTTTCGCTGATTCTTGTCGCCGCAATTTATCTCGGCAGAGAGATAATCAGCGCCTTCACCCCGGATAACGTATCGCAGTTCGGGCATATAATCGGCGGCGCTTTCGGGCTGTTCTGGGGGATATATTACTACAAAACCAAATTCAACAGTCAATAGCTGCATTGGCGGCTTGAATCCGCGGCTTCGCCGCTGCCGCCGCCAACGCTCGCATT
>CAYRLM010000185.1:0-4722 GCA_964425035.1 uncultured Ruminococcus sp. | reverse complement strand
CGCCGCCAGTTCGCACACTTGTGCGGATAGCAGTGTTTTTTGCCCCGGCAAAGCTGGGGCAAAAAACGGATTTTAATAGCCTGCTTCGCAGGCAAAAAGAAGTTTTTTCAATGGTTCGTAAAATTGTTTTTTGCAGTTGATTGCAGTATAACGGGAGTTAATATTTCATTGCGGGGAACCGCAGAAAGAGAGGAAAAGCCTAATGTATTACATGAACGACATAAAAATGCTGCCAAGGCGATACGGCTGCGGCGAAGAAATTCCGTCGGAGCGTGAACTCAGACGGGAGAGAGCGTGGCGGAGCATGTACAGGCAAATGCGCAAAAGAACGGAGGGCATGACCCGTGAAGAGCGTCCGGCGCTGTTAAAGCAAGCAAGCCTGAATGCCCGCAGAGAAATGGGGGACTTGTGATGAACGACAGTATCGTAATTGCGCTCATCTCGCTTATCGGGACGCTGGGCGGCTCGCTCGGCGGTATCCTTGTCAGCTCGAAGCTGACGGCATATCGGCTGGAGCAGCTTGAGAACAAGGTGGCGGAGCATAACAATTTCGCCCGAAGAATGCCGGTTATTGAGGAGCAGATAAAGGTGATAAATCACAGAATAGACGATCTTGAACAGGAGGAGAAGCAGCATGAAAACCGACTGGAAACGCAAGCTCACAAGCCGTAAGCTGTGGGTGTCGCTTGCGGGCTTTATTGCCGGGATAATAGTTGCGGCAGGCGGCAGCTCGCAGACTGCCGAAACGGTATCCGGCTGTATACTCAGCGGTGCGGCGGTGGTGGGCTATGTCATCGCCGAGGGTCTGACCGACGCAGCGGGCACAGGCAGCGGCAAGGAGGACAAGTGATGGCGGTAACGTTTGAAGCCTTAGCCAAGAACAGCCTCTGCTACAAGGCGGCGAGGAAAATGCCGAACGGCAGTCCTGCGGGTATAATCATACACAGCACCGGGGCAAATAACCCGAACCTAAAGCGATACGTCAACGCCCCTGCGATTTGCGGCGAGAATGTCAACAAAAATTATTTCGACCGTGCCGACTCCAACGTGTGTCCACATGCGGTGATAGGTCTGGACAAATCCGGGCAGGTAAAGGCGGCGAAGCTGCTGCCGTGGAACTGGTGCTGCTGGGGCTGCGGAAGCGGCTCGAAGGGCAGCTACAATTACAGCCCGGCGTATATACAGATTGAGGTCTGCGAGGACGGGCTTACGGACGAGAAGTATTTTTCGGCGGCGTTCGGGCTGGCGGTCGAATTGTGCAAGCGGCTCATGAAGAATTACCCCACCATCAAGCCGGAAAACATCATCAGCCACCACGAAGCGTGCCTGAGAGGTTACGCAAGCAACCATGCGGACTGCGACCACTGGCTCGCAAAGTTCGGGCATGACATGGACTGGTTCAGACGGCAGGTTTCGGGCGAGAAGCAGGTGAAGCTTACCGCAGAGGTCACCGTTGACGAGAGCAGGGCTGAACGGCTTACCGAACAGCTTGTGGGACTTGGGTGTAAGGTCACGGCGGAATAAGACTGTCCCCCGGAGCAGCCGAATTGCTCCGGGGGAATTATGTCGTCCGATAATCTTACAAAATTTTCAAAAAACTTGTTGACAATTTCACAATAATCGTGTATAATAGAGTTGTTCAAATTGAGAAATCAATTGACCGCAAAACGGGTAAATTATGTGTTGCCCGTTTTGTTTTGTGTCATGGCGGCGCTTGGAACGAATTGCTGTTTTCCGGTTGTATACCAAAAACAGTAATAAACTAAAAGTGAATTTCGTTTCCATATTAATCCATAATATTGTAACCTAAATCAGCTAATAAATTAAGAAAACAAATGAAATTTATGTGAAAAACCGAAAATATTCACAAAACCCCCTTGAAAAGTTGAAAATATTATGGTAAAATGTATATAAGGAAACAAGCGTTACATAACAAAAGCCTGCCGCTTTTATTTTCGACTGCTATTGATAAATTATTAACAAGACCTGAGGTGATAACTCGTGAAAAAAACATATGGTAAAAGTACCGCAAAGGACGCCGGACAGCTGTTCGGCGCAGTGGAGAACAGCGGCAACATTGCATATACTATGAGCTTTCACCAGGGATTTCCCGTGAGCATACTCGCCGGGAGCAGTCCGTTGGGCAATGCGGGCGATACCGTGGTGATAGGCGAGGTGATACACCCGGACGATTACCAACCGTTCTGCGAGGTCATGAGCATGGTTATCGGCGGCACAGCCGACGAGATAAGGCTTCATGCAAGGCTCAACAACGGCGGCGAGTTCCAGTGGTTCTATATTACTGGCAAGGCTCGCCGTACCGGGGACAGAAACACCGCAGTGGACGGAATGATGTTCAATGTCACCGATTACCTCGACTGCGAGGGCGAGGATACCGTTATGCGCCGCTACCGCAGCAAGCATACCGTTAAGCTGGGTCAGACCTCCTACACGCTCCGTGATATCCTCGGAGAGGACTATCTTGTGCGTATCCAGCAGCCGTTCTCCGGGATTGAGGGACTGTATTCCGCCATAACCGACAGCGACGGCACGGTGATACTGCCTAAGGGTCAGAGCAAGAACCTCAACCTCAACAAGATGGACTATCAGCGCAGGAGGAATATCCGCGTGCGCCACCAGACCGTGGGCAGCTGGGTCATCACCGGCGACACTCAGCAGCTGGTAGACAAAAACGCCACCCTGCTGGAAACAATGGCGCACACCGTTTCGGGCGTGGCAAATTCCTATGTTGCGCTTGTGGACGAGATGGAAACCTCCCAGAACGCAAACAAGCTGCTGGGGCAGAATTTCGAGGACCAGATACTTGTCAACGGCGTGTACTCGATATTCCTGCAAAGCCCTGACACCAAGACCGCCATCAAGAACATAACCCTGCTCATCAGCGAGCATTTCAACCTGTCCGAAATAGAATTCTGCAACGACGAGAGCAATCCCGCCAAGACCTACAAGCTTGACAGCTCCGGCATGGTTATGCCGCTGATAGGCGGCTTCAAGTGCATTCCCGAGGTTCAGGAGGAGCTGGATTACAGCGGACTTGTCTGCACCGACCGCCGCAGCGTCGGCATTGATTACGACAAGAGAAACCGCAGCTGCGTGCTTGCCCGTACCTACGACCAAGGCTGCAACAAGGGCGTGCTGCTTTACACCGCAAAGACCTCCGGCAGAGAGTGGAGCTCGAGAGAGCGCAGCCTGTTAAAGAGCCTGACGCAGCTTCTTTCCACCGTCATGTACAAGCTGTTTCTGGAGGAGGAGCTTCGCAGCTCACGCACAAGGCTGGAGCGGCTTGCGTACTATGACGTGGGGACGAATATCCCGAACCGCAGCCTGTTCGAGCGTGATTTCACGGACGGAATTTCTCTGGGACATAACGGCGCCGTTATTGCCGTGGAATTTTCAAACCTGAAAAATATTGCCGAGATATACGGCTTCGAATACTCCGACGATATCCTCAGAAGCTGCGCCGAGTATATCATGGCGCTGCCGTGCAGCACTCCCAAGAAGATTTACCGCTTTTCGAGCGATATCATTTTCGTGGCGGTGCGGGGTATCGAGAGGGAGGAAGCACGTCAGTTCGCTCAGGCGATACTGACAAAATTCCGCTCGCCGTGGTATCTGCACGACACCGAGCACCATATCCGCGTCTATGCGGGCTTCGCAATGTATCCCACGGACGCCGAGAACGTTCAGGTGTGCATTAACGCCGCCACCCACACGCTAAGGCTGGCGAAAGACCGCTGCTTGGAGGACGCCGTGTGCTATTCCGAGGGTCTGGAGGAAAATCTCTCCGACAACCGCATGGTCAAGAGGCATATCACCAACGCCGCCAAGAACGGTTTCCGTGGGTTCTATTACCTCTATCAGCCGGTGCTTGAGATGGAAACCGGGGCGCTTCACTGTTGCGAGGCGACGCTGTTCTGGGGCAACGAGGATATGACCGTTTCCAGAGAGCGATTTTTGCCGATAATTGACCATTTGGGGCTATCTGCGCAGCTTTACAGCTATGCCTCCGACAAGATTTGCAGCTTCTGCGCAATGGTGCGTGATAAGGGCTATCCCGATTTCCGGGTCAGCTTCACGATACCCGAGAACATTCTCAACAGCGAAACCTCCGTTGAGGTACTCAAGAGCAACCTGCTGAAGTACTCTCTGCCGCCCGGAGCGGTCAGCATTGCCATCTCCGAAACCGAGGGAACGCTCACAAACGGCAGCGTTTATCTTCAGCAGCTTTCGGACATGGGCGTGAACGTCATTGCCGACGACACGGGAACGGGCTTCTTTACTGCCGCACCTCTGGAAAACCCTGCGGTAAAGACGGTGAAGATAAAGGCTTCCAGACTGTCGGGCGACAGCGTTTCGTCCTCGTTCCTGCGTTCGCTGATAAAGACCGCGCGGGAGAAGAACATAGCCGTCTGCGCAAAGGACGTGGACAATGTGCGTGATCTCACGGCGCTCAGCAGCTATGACGTGGATCTCATTCAGGGAATATTCAACGGCAGACCGTTGAGAGATAATGATTTCCTGAACAAAATGACGCATAATACTGCAAGTTAAACTCGTCGTAAAACCCCCGTTGGGGCTTTTACGCCGGGCATCCGCACTGCGCGCGTAAGGCATAAGGCGTTAGCCGTTGCCAGTACACTTGTGCGGATAGAAGTGTTTTTTGCCTCGGTCAGGTCGACGCAGTCACCTTTAAGCTGAGGC
>CAYRLM010000184.1:0-4748 GCA_964425035.1 uncultured Ruminococcus sp. | reverse complement strand
AAAACGGATTTCAAATGCCTGCTTCGCAGGCAAAATGAAGTTTTTCGACAAGCTGGGGCTTATCGGTTAAACCGATAAACCGGAAAGGACGGAAAAATGCGGCGGCTGATACTGCTGGCGGTTAAAATACTGCTTATTATCGCAGCCTGTCTTTCTCTCTGCGGAATGTTTGCGGAGGAGGAGCTTGCCGGGGCAATAGCCGACGCAGTTCCCCCCGAAGCCTCGGAGATACTGGACAGCGCCGGGATAACCCCCGAAAACAACGGCGCAGCCTCGCTGAGTATTGAGGGCGTTCTGAACTGGCTGTGGGAGCAATGCACGGACAGGCTCACCCGACCGGTACAATTGCTGGCGGCGCTTTGCGGAATAGTGCTTCTGTGTGCGCTGGCAAGGAGCTTCGGGGACGGTTCGGGAAATATGTCGGGAGTATTTGCGGCGGTGGGAGTGCTTGCGGGAGCGGGAATGACCGCCGCTGCAATATCCGACGCACTTTCCGGCACGCTTGAAGTTCTTCGTTCGGCTTCGGAATTTATGATGGTGTTCGTTCCGCTGTACGCAGGGGTAATCGCCGTGATGGGGAAAGCTGCCGCCGCTGCCGCCGTGAATACCGTGACGCTGGGTGCGGCGCAGCTGTTCTCGCAGCTTGCGGTGATATTCCTGACGCCGGTCTGCGGCACGGTCATGGGGATTTCCGTGACCGGCGCGATACACCCGGAGCTGAATATATCAAAGCTTGCGGAGCTTATCAAAAAAGCGTCTGTGTGGGGACTTAGCCTGCTTATGACGGTATTTATGAGCATACTTTCCGCACAGACCTTTGTGCGCAACGCCGCAGACAGCGTGCTTATCCGAACGGCAAAGTTTGCGGTTTCAAACGGAGTTCCGATTGTCGGAGGGACTATTTCGGACGCCGTGAATACGGTGAGCGCCGGTCTTTCGCTGCTCCACAGCGGAATAGGAACCTACGGCATAATTGCGGCACTGGTGATGATAATTCCGCCGTTAATCACCGTGGCGCTTTACAGGGCGGCGCTGTCGGCGGCAGAGGCGATAGGCGGCGTTTTCGGGATAAAGGAGCTGTCGGAATTGTTCCGTGCGGCAGGCTGGGTCATGTCGATAATCATGGCGGTGCTTGTGTGCTTTCTGCTGCTGAATACCATTTCGGCGGTGATAATGCTGGCGATAGGCAGCGGCACTGCGTGAGGAGGGCGGTATGCAGTTTCTTTCAACAGTATGCATGGCGGCGATAGCCTCGGCGCTGTTCCGTCTGCTTATTCCGGAAAACCGCTTTGCGAAGCAGATATCGCTGCTTATTGCCGGGCTGTTCGTTCTCGCCGGGATAAACGCCGTGAAGTCCGCAGACATAGGCTTCGACCCAACGCAGTACAGCTATGAGGCGGACGCCGACTACATCGGATTTTCGGGCGATATCAACAAAGAATTGCAGAAGCAGATCTGCGGTGAAATGTCGGACAAGCTGTATTCGCTGCTTAATTCCGCCGGAATATATCCGCAGGAAATTCACGTCATCGTTAATATTTCGGGATTGTACAGCATATCTATTACACAAGTGAAGCTTGTTTTCGGTGACGAGCAGCGCTCGGCGGCAGAAGCGGCGGAGGAGCTGCTGTCACAGGAGCTTCCGCCCGAAATAAAGGTGACGTCCGTATTTGAGGGGTGACGCTATGGGAAGGCTTATCGGCTTTGTGACACGCTTGAGTGAGGGCGGCTGGCGCAGAACGGCTGTCATTGTCGGGATAGCAGCCATAGTGCTGCTGTTTGCGAGCACTCTTACCGGTGAAAGCGAGCCGCAGACCGTGCAGTACGCCGCAGAGGATACCGCAAAGCTGGAACGCGAGCTGGAGCAGCGGCTGTGCGAGGTCATCTCGCAGATAGACGGTGTAAGCTCCCCCACGGTAATGGTCACACTCGACCGAACCTCCGAGCATGTATACGCCGAGGAAACCAAGACGCAGAGCGGTTCGGGAGGAAACAGCTCAGAGAGCAGTCTGGCTCTCTCCGGCAGCGGAAAGGAAGCGCTTGAAACAAGCGTTATCCTGCCAAGGGTCAGGGGAGTTGCCGTGGTATGCGGCGGCGCTGACAACGTACTCATCAGGGAAAAGGTGGTGAATACGGCGGCGAAAGTGCTGGACATCAAGGTTTCACAGGTTTATGTGACAAGCTGACAGAAAGGAAATAACGCAATGAAACGACTGAATGTTATTTTAGGGAAGAAGCAGCTGGTGGCTGCCGGACTTACTGTGCTGCTCGGAACGGCAGTGGCGGTGAATTTCATATTTGCCGGAGATAGTAAGCAGCAGAGCCTGACCGACCCTGCGGCGGAGGTATCGGGCAGCACATACGGCGAAGCGGATCTTGTGAGCAGCAGCGCCGACAGCGCCGCATATTTCGCACAGGCAAGGCTTGACAAGCAGACCAGCCGCGAGGAAGCGGCGGAGGTGCTGCAAAGCATGTATCAGGGCGGCGACCTGACGCAGGAGGAGCTTTCCGTCGTTGCGGTTGACGCAGCAAAAATGGGCGGCTATATCGAAAGCGAAACCAAGATAGAGAGCCTGCTCAAGGCACAGGGCTTCGAGGACGCACTCTGCTATCTCAGCGATAACAGCGCAAATATTATAGTAAAGACGGAATGTCTGGACGCTGCCGGCGCCGCAAAAATCAAAAGCACGCTGCTTTCGGAGGTAGAACTGACCAACGACCAGATAACCATTGTCGAGGTGAATTGAGAAATAACTGACAGCCCCGGAGTGTTTTCCGGGGCAATTTTTTTGCTCGGAATTTCACTTTGCCGATACATTTGTGTAAAATAATGCAATTCATTCTTGACATCTTATGAAAAGTGTGGTATTATTAGATTATCAAGAAAAATACGTAACATTCAAAATTGGAGGTGGAATATATGCGCAGACGTATTTTAACAATATCGGCAGCCGTAGTTATCATAGCTGCGGCGGTTGGAATAGCTGCATTTGCGGCCGGCGAGGAAACGGACAGCTCTTCCGTTTCGGAAGCTACGTCCACCGCCGTTGATGTAACAAACGAGGCTTCACCGGAAACCGCAGAAGCCGTACAGGCTCAGACCGAAGAAGCTGCAACAGTGCAGACCGAAGAAACGGCACAGCCCGCACAAACGGCAATTCAGCCGCTGACAGACCTTGCTGCACCGCTGGACGGATACGACGACATAGATTTTAACGACATTTCCGCTCTGGTGGAGGACGGATTTACCGGTTGGTATCACATGCCGGCAGAAAAAGGTGAAAATGTCTATTCCGTGCTTGACGGAACCGTGGAGAGGGCATGCTATTATTACGGCTTCGGCTTGTATATCATAGTGAAGCATACTGACGGAACATATTCTCACTATGCACACCTGAATGAAATCAACGTTGAAGTCGGTGATTCGGTCGAAAAAGGTCAGATAATAGGTACGGTCGGAATATCCGGAGCAACAGTAAGATATGGACTTGTCTATTCAAGAAGCAGCATGGCGTTATCCGAATTGGATAAGGACGTAAACTGGACTGCCTATGACCCGGTAGAAGGCGGTTATTATTACAGCGAATATTCAAGCACACAGAAGAATGTCGGTATAATTCGCGACGCAGACGGTAACATAGTGGAGGAGATTTAACAGAGCTAATCACCGAAAATTGTGCGGCTATAAGAGATTGTGACGGAAACAATATTTACATTGATGTGTCAAACATTACCGATGCATATCCGTACTGCAACGGTGTATATAAGAACCTTTCATCCTCATCGCTTGATATTTATATGCTTGTATCCATGTAACCGTGGATGAAACCAATTATAAGCGCATAGTTACGTATATTTCTTGAGATCAGTGGGAAAGCTTTGTGCTTTCCCACTGCGTCTTTTTTGAGTAAATCGGAGCGGCTTCCCGACTGTTTACGGAGGTTTCTGTCTTAGAAGGTGCTGCCTCAATTTTGTTTAACTTAAATTCACAAGCCGGAGATATAAAAGCAGCTATTTCTCCATGAATATTATACAAGCAGCATGGAATAAAGATTACAAAAAATTACGAGGAGGAGATTATATGTTTACCTTGCTTGAATTCGCTCTGCAAAACCTTTTGTTTATCGGGCTTCACCTTGACTCCCGCAGCTCGTTTCCGAAACAGCTGAGCAAATCCGAGGAGCAGGAATGCATAAGCAGGATCGCTGCCGGCGACGCCGAAGCCCGCAATACGCTGATAGAGCATAATCTGCGGCTTGTCGCATATATCGTCAACAAAAATTATCCCGAATATGTCCGCGGAGGACAGCAGGACGCAGACGACCTGATTTCTATCGGAACTATCGGTCTTATACGGGCTGCCGAAACCTTTGATTACAATAAGGGAAGCCATTTTTCAACATATGCTTCCAGATGTATAGATAATGCAATCACACATCTGCGCAAACGCTTTGTTTCCGCTTTTGTAACGGCTGTATGAGTTATTCCCCGCCGTCTGTGTGCTTGAGAAAAATATGAGCGCTCCTCCCGTCCCATACAATCCTGTCGATAATTCCATGCATATAGTCGCGTTTCTCTGCGGCGGAAAGCTCGTCGAAACGCTCCTTGAAAATACCGATTGATTTTATTATGCTGTCAATGCTGCTGTTTCGCAGGGATTTCTCTTCTCCGATAAGGCACAGCTCGGCGATTTCGCTGCGGAGCTTTTTTATTTGCCCGTCCAGCCGCTCAACCTCTTTTGTCGTATA
>CAYRLM010000183.1:0-4748 GCA_964425035.1 uncultured Ruminococcus sp. | reverse complement strand
GTCTTTATTCGCAGACTATCGTCTGCGAATAGGGGGAAAACTCTTGTTTTCCCCCAAACCCCTTTAGCGCTCTTTTGGCGTTTGGCGCTGCTCCGCAGCGAGTGGTGGGGTTTCACCCCACACCCTGACCAGCCTTTTGAAAAAGGCTGGACCGAAAACTTTTATTCCGCTGCGGCGGGGTTTTCGACAAGCTGCGGGCAGCGCTTATGGCTGCCCGCAGTGATATCAGTATCTGAAAAGTTCCCTTTCAAATCGTTCGAGGGAATATTCAAATGCGTCAAGGCTGTCTATGTTTGTCGAACCGTCGTCCAGACGGATATCCTTATGAATGCTGCGTTCGTCCCAGACGGCGGATTTCAGTGCGTCGATAAGGTGCGGGCATTCGGTGCTGATGTGAAGCCTGCCGGAGGATATCAGACGGTTCACCATATTGATACGGGTGCTGACCTGTTTTTTTATGGCGTTTTTCACATCAAGGTTCACGGCGCTGCGGAAGCTCTTTATCAGAAGCTGCTCGGCACTGTCGCAGCATGCTGCGCATAACGTCGGGAAGCGCAGCCTTTCCTCCGAGATGTAATCCGCAAATGCGCATATCAGACTTTCGGCGGACATATTGCGCTTGTCGTAATGCTCCGAAAGAACATATACATTGCGAAAGCCCGCATCAAAGCCAGTGTGTACAAAGGCGCTGGCGCTCTTGTTTCCTCCGTAGTCAACGCCGACAACCGAGGTCATAAGGGGCTGTGCGGACAGGCGCTGCTTCAGCTGAGCGGGGCTTATCAGGCATTTTTCCGAAAAATCCTCGTAAATTCTGCCCTCGGCGGCGACCCAGTTCCCCAGAATAAAGCGGTCGTAGTATACCCCCGTGTACTCGCTGCGCAGGGCGCTGACATATTCCGGCGGCAGATAAGGGTTATCTTCCAGCGTGAATTTCATGTCCAGCAGGTCGAGCGAGCTGTTGTCAAGATAGCTGCGTTTCAGCCAGTGCCCGGGATTTTCGGGATTTGTGGTGGCGAGAAGCTTCGCACCGCTGACGGACAGCCTCGAAAGCAGCATTGCGAAAAAATCCTCGGGGAACAGCGAAAGCTCGTCGCAGTATGCGCCGTTCAGGGTCATGCCTCTTATTTTGCTTTCCGCCTGTGCGTTTGAAGCGCCTTCAAGATATATTTTTCTGCCGAAAAGCCGAGCTTCCTTTTTGCTGAGGCTGTAACCGAAGCATTCCCCGAACATTTCGCACATCGGTTCAAGGACGTTGCGGCGCAGCGTCGTAAGCGTTTTGCCCGCCATGAGATATGCGCCGTTCTTCGGCGAGCAGGCAACCCAGAATCCCCACATGACGATGGATATCCATGTTTTTCCGCTGCGGACGCTTCCCTCAAGAATATTTATGCGCCGCAGTCCGCCTGATTTCACCAGCGAGAGCGCCTGCTGCTGGCGGTGCGAGAATATTGCGCTCACCGTTCCTCCTCTCCGATCTCGGAATATGCCGAGATCATCGCCGCAAGCTGCGTGTCGGTGTCCGAGGAGCCTTCCTCCAGCATTTCAAACACCAGACGGAACACCTTTGCCAGCTTTTCGAGATCCTTTTCGGCAAGGGCGGATATAAGCTGCTCGTCGGTCAGCTTTTGGGTGAACATTTTTCCGAACTTCATGAATGCGGCGTTGTTCTTGTCAAAGAACTGCGCCGGTGTTAATTTTGACATATATATTCAATTCCTTTCCGCAGGACTTGTCCTGCATGATAATTCTAAGCGGAAGAATACTGCAAAACACTGCAAGGAGAACAAAAACATGCCATTTTCACAGAAAACAGTGGATTTCCTGTTCGAGAACCGTCTGCACGACAGCCGTGAGTGGTTCGGCGAGCATAAGGAGGATTACCGCATATATGTGACCGAGCCGATGAAGGAGCTTATTCTGGAGCTTGCCCCGACAATACATCGGATAGATCCGCTCATTGAGATAAATCCGAACAGAATATCCAGGCTGTACCGTGATATGCGGCTTCACCCGGATTCGATATTCAGGGATCATATCTGGTATACGTTCAGCCGTTCCAGAGAGCAGTACCATGCGCTGCCCGGTTTTTATTTCTCGATAGGCGCAGGGGGCATAAGCTACGGCTGCGGATATTACTGTGCTTCGGCGCAGTCCATGCAGTCGCTCAGGGCGCTCATTCTTGCGGGGGACGAAAGCTTCAAGGCGGCGTTTCTTGCGGTGGAGAAGCAGAGTGTGTTCTCGCTGTACGGCGATATGTACAAACGCAGCAAGTATCCCGACATGCCCGAGGAACTGCGCCGCTGGCTTGACCGCAAGGGCATAGGGCTTTCCTGCGACACCAACGACCCGGAAATAATGTTCTCGGACAAGCTTGCAAAGAAGGTTGCCGCCGATATCAAGCGTATTGCTCCGTTTTATGATTTCTGCATGAAAGCGGAGGCTTCCGCCGATTAAGCGTTTGGATTATAAATTTTCGCTTTAGAGTGCAAAAGTATTGACTTATGCGCTTTGATATGGTAAAATAGAGAAAACGGTTTGCATAATAATTACCGCATAACGCAGGAGGTAAAGTATGAAAAAAGATGAAAATATGGACTATCTGTTTAAGGCTGTGCTTTCGCTGAACACGGTTGACGAGTGCTATGCGTTCTTTGAGGATCTCTGTACCCCTCAGGAGCTGAAAGCGATATCCCAGCGGCTTCATGTGGCAAAGCTTCTGACGGAAAACTGCGTATACAATGATATCGTAAAGATCACGGGAGCCAGCACCGCAACTATTTCAAGAGTGAACAAGACCCTGAATTATCAAGCGGCAGGCGGCTATCAGATAGTGTTTGACCGCATGAAGGACGACGAAAAGTAATGGCGGGCTACGGTTCGTTTGCGCAGGTTTACGACAGTCTGACGGAGAATGTTCCCTATGACGGCATAGCTGCGTTTTATGACGGAAAAATAAAAAAATACCGCAGCGGTGAGGGGAATTTTCTCGCCGACGCCGGCTGCGGCACGGGCAATCTTACCGTAAGAATGGCGGCGCTGGGCTATGACGTTATCGGCGCCGACGCTTCGCCGGAAATGCTGTCGCAGGCGGTAAACAAGCCGCACGACGGCGTTCAGTATATCTGCCAGCCCATGACGGAGCTGGAGCTTTACGGCGAGGCAGATGTCATTATTTCCACGCTTGACAGCGTAAATCACCTGAGCGGCGGCGAGATATCGGATTTTTTCGGGGCGGCGGCGCTGAACCTGAGAAAGGGCGGTCTGCTGCTGTTTGATGTGAATACCGTATATAAACATGAAAAGATACTGGCTGACAATGTTTTCGTGTACGATATAGACGGAATTTACTGCGTGTGGCAGAACGAGTATTCACCGGAGGATTTCGGTGCGGAAATATCGCTGAATATCTTCGTCGAGGGCGATGACGGGCTGTATGAGCGCATGGAGGAGAGCTTCCGCGAAACGGCGCTGCCGCAGGAGGAGCTGGAGCGGCTTCTGACCGCCGCAGGGTTTGAGGTGCTTGAGGTGTGCGAATACCTCACCGACAAAAAACCGGCGGAGGACAGCGATAAGCTGATGTTCTGCGCCCGTAAAAGGTAACAAAATAAAAAACAATTCATATAATGGAGAAGAAGCATGGGAAAGATAGTGAGGGCGCTGTCCGAGGACGGGAGCGTTTTATGCTCGGCGATAGATACCACCGATATAGTAAGCGACATTCAGAGATTGCACGGGTCAAGTCCCGTGGTTACGGCGGCGTTGGGCAGAATGTGTACGGCGGGTTCTATAATGGGTGCGCTGCTCAAGAACGAGGGAGATACGCTGATGCTTCGCATAAACGGCGGAGGGCCGTGCGGCACTCTGACGGTTGTTGCGGATTACAGAGGCAATGTAAAATGCTGCGCCGGAGATGTGAACGCACAGGTGCCGCTTCGTGCGGACGGAGGGCTTGACGTGCCTGCGTGCGTCGGAAGAGAGGGATTTCTGACCGTGGTAAAGGACATGGGGCTCAAAGAGCCGTATGTGGGGCAGATACCGCTTGCTTCCGGCAATATTGCGGAGGACATCACGGCATATTACTCAATCAGCGAGCAGATACCGACAGTGTGCGCACTGGGCATTGTGTTCAACGAGGACGCAACAATCAAAGCAGCAGGCGGCTATATGCTCCAGCTTGTGCCGCCGGTACAGGACAGCGCCGTTTCGGTCATTGAGGATAACCTTAATAAGATGGAGAGCATAACCGGGCTGCTTGAAAAGGGCTTGAAGCCGGAGGAACTGGCTGTAAGCGCTCTTGAGGGACTCGGCGGAGAGATACTCGACCGGTGGACTGCGCAATATTATTGCGACTGCTCACGGGAAAGAACGGAGAGAATTCTTGCAAGCTTGGGCAGTCAAGAGCTTGAAAAGCTTGAAAAAGAGGGCGAAACCGTGGAGGTTTGTTGTCACTTCTGCAATAAGAAATACGAGTTTTCAACAGACGAAATAGGCAGGTTGCTCAAAGAACAAAAAAAATAAAAATTTTTTTGAAAAACGCTTGACAAAACAGGCTTTTGAGTGTATAATATAAAAGTCGCTTGACGAGAGATACAAAACGTAAAGCGATTTCAAATGTGGAAGTTTAGCTCAGCTGGGAGAGCATCTGCCCTACAAGCAGAGGGTCATAGGTTCGAGCCCTATAACTTCCACCATATGGCCTGGTAGTTCAGTTGGTTAGAACGCCGCCCTGTCACGGCGGAGGTCGTGGG
>CAYRLM010000182.1:0-4792 GCA_964425035.1 uncultured Ruminococcus sp. | reverse complement strand
GCATAAGGCGTTAGCCGTTGCCAGTACACTTGCTGGGATAGAAGTGTTTTTTGCCTCGGCAAAGCTGAGGCAAAAAACGGATTTCAAATGCCTGCTTCGCAGGCAAAATGAAGTTTTTCGACAAGCTGAAAAGTGCGTTTTTCTGCGCACTCTTTTTTCTTTGGAGGGAATTTTATGAAAGTGGTAATACAGCGGTGCGAAAATGCGTCTGTCAGCGTTGACGGCAGCGTTAAGGGGAAAATCGACAGGGGATTCATGGTGCTTCTGGGGATAGGCAAAGACGATACCGAAGCGGACTGCGACCGTCTGGCGGCAAAGATGACGGGGCTGCGGATATTCCCGGACGAAAACGGAAAGACAAATCTCTCGCTGAAGGACGTGAACGGTTCGCTGCTGATAATCTCCCAGTTCACGCTTTACGCAGACACAAGAAAAGGACACCGCCCGAACTTCCTGCAAGCCAAAGAGCCTGCCGAAGCGGAGCGCCTGTACGAATATTTCACGGAGGTTTGCAGACGAACGGTGCCGAATGTGCAGACCGGAGAATTCGGCGCAGAAATGAAGGTCAGCCTTGTAAACGACGGGCCTTTCACAATCATTCTTGAATAAAACAAACTCCCTGCGAAACGTTACGCAGGGAGTTCTTCGTTTATGAACAGGCTATTTTTCCGTCGGCTATTCTGATAAGGCGTTCGGCTTTTCCGGCGGCGTTTTCGTCATGAGTTATCATGACGATGGTCTTTCCGCACAGGTGAAGCGCTTCCAGTATCTCGCATACCACACGTCCGGAGCGGCTGTCAAGATTTCCGCACGGCTCGTCCGCAAGTATCAGCGACGGACGTGCCGCTATGGCTCTCGCAATAGCCGTGCGCTGCTGCTGACCGCCGCTCATCTCGCTTGGGCGGTGGTTTGCGCGCTCTGTCAGCCCCACCTGATCCAGCGCCTCCAGTGCGGCTTCTCGGCGCTGTTTTTTCGGAACTCCTCGGTACATCAGCGGCAGCTCGACGTTTTCTCGGGCGGTGAGCGTCGGTATCAGGTTGAAGCTCTGGAACACGAACCCTATCCTGCTGCCCCTGATTTTGCTGAGCCTGCCGTCGTCCAGCGCAGTGACGTTCTCACCGTCCAGAATATAGCTGCCGGAGGTCGGTACGTCAAGGCAGCCCAGTATGTTCATCAGCGTGGACTTCCCGCTGCCGCTTGCGCCGCATATCGTGACATATTCGCCGTCCGCAATATCAAGGCTTACTCCGTCCAGCGCCTTTACCGTTGTTCCGCCCACATGATAATATCTGCGCAGCTCCACTGCTTTTATCGGCATGTGCATTCCCCCTTCTTGGAATAGTCTGCTCGGTTCGCCGCAGATTATTCACGGAATGCCGCCGTAATATCGCAATGTATCCGCAGACCTTGCCCGAACAGCGCCGGCGGCAAAACGAGCCCTTTATGCCGTCAGGATTTCAAACCCGTTGTCGAATAATATCTCGTTCAGGGCAAATACGCTTTTTCCCTCAGACAGCGCAAAAATAATTACTGCGTCACGCTTGTTTCGGGAATATAACGGAGAATAGCCGCCCTCTCTCATAAGCTTGTTCATTTCCTCAAGGTCAAGCTGCAGCCCGAACCCTATCGCAATCAGCTTGTCGCGGGACGGGAAGCGCTTTCCCGAAAAGATTTGATAGGCGTAGACCCTGTTAAGTCCGCTTCGCGCGGCAACCTTTGCTTTCTGATACTGCCTTTCGCTTATTATTCCGCAGATGTATTCGTGAAGCTTTTCCTCGGCGAATTCGCCGCTGTTTTTCTCAAGAAATTTGTCTATTTCCTTTGTGTTTTTGATTTCGTTCAGAAGCTCGTCCGTAGTCTTTTCCGTATTGTCCATTGCGCAGTTCCCCCTTTTTATTTTATTATATCAATCGGGTAAACCCTTGTCAATTAGCCGGCAGCTTACAAATCGATATTTTTTCTTTGGGCGGAACCGCACAATTACCGGCTGTCGCCTTTGTCGCAATCGCACGACAATAATCATGCGGCGTTGACCTTGACATTTTTCCGTATCAATGATAAAATTAGTTAGAAAGTATTCTGTACGGCGGTGATTATACTGGAACTGAAAAATACCGAGGTTATCCGTTCCTCCGAAAAAAAGGAAGCGATATGCGGCGAGGGCGCAGACGGCAGACTTTATATCAAAAAAAGCGGCAGTGTGAACGCCGAAGCAATGCGGCGGCTGTCGAAGATTTCCTCGCCGTTTGTGGCTCGCATTGCGGAATTTGACGGGAACAGCACAGTGTTCGAGTATGTTTCGGGAGTGCCGCTCAGCAAAGCCGAGCTTCCCAAGGGCAAAATGTACGGAATATTCCGCGAACTGTGCGACGGACTCTATGCGCTCCATTCCGCAGGAATTATTCACCGTGACATAAAGCCGTCAAATATAATACTCTGCGACAACGGACACATAAAGATAATCGACTTTGACGCTGCGAGAATAAAAAAGCCCGCCGCCGAAAAAGACACCTCTTTTATCGGAACAGACGGGTTTGCGCCGCCCGAACAGTACGGTTTCATGCAGACGGACGAGCGGAGCGATATTTATGCGCTGGGAGTTACGATGAAGCTGCTTTTGGGGGAAAGCTTCGCACACTCTCCTTACAGGGGAGTTATCGGAAAATGTCTGCGTTTCAATCCCGAACAGCGGTTCGGCTCGGTAAAATCGGTAAAAACGGCGCTGGCGCTTTGCAGATACAGGTGTGCGATTGTTTCGGCGGCTGCTGTTTTGTGCATTGGCTGCGGATTGGCTGTACGGCTCGGAATTGCCGAACATTCCGATATGGCGGAGAACACACTTTCGGATTTTACGGCAGAGGGTACAATTACAGTCAATGCGACATCGGAGCAGCCTTACCGAACGGACAGCTCCTGCGAAGCGGAAATCCCGGCGGACAGCGTTCGGCTTGTTCCGTGGGATTCGCTGATGCTTCCCGATAACTTTCCGAGGCTGGCGGAGGGAGCTTCGGAGTACAGCTGCCAATCGGGGCAAATTATTCTTGCATGGGACAAGATGTCGCTCGAAGAAGCGGGGCAGATTTCGGCAAAGCTCTGCAAATGGTTCAATGCCGAGCCGTATTATCGGGATAATGACAGCGGAACCTTTGCGGAATATTATTCCTCGGAGGAATTTTCGGCAGATGTCACGCATTATTCCGACGAAACGGCGGGAAGTAAGCCGCAGTGTACCGTCAGCATTACGGCAAAGCAGTCGGAACATACATTCGGCTTTAATGCTTTGAAGCTTTCCGAACCCGTCGAGGTTCCGGACGAAAGCCGGCGCTCCGCTTCGTGGAGCAGTCTGGGACTGCCGCAGCGGATACCCTGCCTTTCGGACGGCGTGACGGAATTTTCGGAGGACGATTACCGATATATCCTGCGGTGGGACAGAATGAGTGCGCTTGAAGCGGCGTCGATGGCATATAAGCTGTCGGAATGGATTGACTGCGAAGTCGCCGTTTATGCGGATAATCGGAATATTCAGTGGCTTATTGACAGCAATACCGTCGTCAATTGGTATAACGCAGATGATTTTGATACCGCCGTCCAGACCGAAGTATGTATCGGGAAGTGAGCCTTGAAGAAACACTCCCCAAACGCAGGAGAAAGCCGTAAAAAAAGCGCCCCGGTACGCATAATGCGTACCGAGGCATTTGTTTTGGTGGAGTCGAGGGGAATTGAACCCCTGTCCGAAAACCCGTCCTCACGACCTTCTCCGGGTGCAGTTTATCTTTTCAGATCTCCCTCGCCCGAACGCCGATAAACAGGCTTTCGGGTTTGGCAGCCTTTAATACATCAAAGATTACAAGGCTACTCATCAATGACGTTCACCACTGATCGACGCCATATCCCCGCCCGTGGTACTGCGAGGTATGACGGCAGCGCGCTTAGGCAGCTGCTAAAACGAGATTGTCGTCTGCGTTTAAATTTAAGATTGCGACTATTAAAGTGATTTCGCCCTCACTACCCGCTTATCGTGCATCAGAATCCCCGTCGAAGCCTTTACGACCCCGGAATCCTCATACAATCCGTTTTTTACAGTATATCATATTAATTCGATTTTGTCAAGAGATTTTTTATCCATAATATGTTATATGCCTGTCGGTTAAAGTCATCACGCATGATTATTGTCGTGCGGGGCTATATGGCGCATTATTGACATATTCGCCATAATAGTGTATAATGCTCATAAACAAAGCCTGTAATGAACAGAATTAATTCCGAGGTGACTTATGATAAACAACTACATTGGGACGATATGCGGAATGCTGGATATTCCCATGCCGCAGGTTTTCTACAACGACTCCGCACTGAAGCCCGAGCAGCACGCTCGGCTCACCCCAGACGGTAAGCGGCTTTACCTGAGGCGGCTGAAAAGCGCCTCGCTCGACCAGCTTTTTGCCGCCGCCTTTGAGCTGCGCAGGGAATGGCAGCGCCGCAGCGACAGCGAGCTGTATTTCGGCAGCTACAAGTCCCGTGAAGAGCTGCCGCCGAGAGAATTCAGCCTTCAGCCCTCCGAGGTAGATTGCAGCGCCTTTGCGGCGGTTGCGGTCAAGACGTTTTTCGGGGTAGAGCCCGTGTTTGACGAGCTTCCCGGAATTACACGCAGCAGAATTGACCGCCGTATCGAAGAGATACGGAAGAATGAATTTCCGCAGCTTGCCGGAAACTTTATTTAGCCTGCGTAGCAGACTACAGCTTGTCGAAAAACCCCGCCGCAGCGGGATAAAAGTTTTCGGTCCAGCCTTTT
>CAYRLM010000181.1:0-4856 GCA_964425035.1 uncultured Ruminococcus sp. | reverse complement strand
AAGTATTTCGTAGCACAGTGGCGCATTTTTCCGTTTTCACGAAGTGAAATCGCCGCCCCATACGGCGGCGAAGGAAAAATGCGAGCGTTGGCGGCGGCAGCGGCGAAGCCGCATATTCAAGCCGCCAATGCAGCTAAAGGGGTTTGGCGGAGGACGCAAGCGTCCTCCTAAAACAAGAGTTTTCCCCCAATTCGCAGATTATCGTCTGCGAATAATGACTTCTACGACGTTTTTTATGCGTCACCATAGATTATTGTCATGCGGTACCGCATTAATTCCATACTATCTTTTCGGCGGTAAGATGTCCGTCGTCAAGAGCGGCAAGCCAGTTCTTTATTGCGTCCCCGGAACTGTAATCCTTGACATTCACCCACTTGTCGCCCCAGCTGTCTTTTAGCTCTGCGGCGTAGTCGTTGTAGTTGAACGCTACCTTGTAGGTCACGGAGTCGTCAAGCTCCATGCCGCCCTTTGTCACCATTACATAGGGGAAAGAGCAGGTCTTTTCCGTGCCGTCCTCAAGCGTGTAGGTGTAGGTTCGTCCGTCCTCCAGCATTTGCTTTATCTCTGCTCCGGTAAGCTCGGTGTAGGTTATCGTTGTTCCCCATGCACGGAAAGCGTTTATCGACTCGTCGGTCATATCTCCTTTATATATCCCTGCGCTCGCACCGGACTTGTTCTCCTGATAATTGTCGTAAATAACGCCGCCGTATGAGGTCAGCGCAGCGTCTGCGTCCAGCTGCGTTCCTATGGAAACGGCACACAGCTTCGCCGCCGTTTCGATAGACAGGTTTTCGTCGCATACCGCAAATGCGTCAACGCCGGGATCTGCCTGAATTTGTGCGTTCACCTCGTCAAGATTGGTTATAAACTCCTCGTCTGTCATCTCGCCCCTTATCACCTCTGTCAGAGAGTAGTACATAGGATAAATGAGGTGATCCACCCAGCCGGCATATACCAGAGGCACGGTATATCCTGCGGTCAGCATATCCTTGACGTCATAAAGAATATTATCCTCCGTAATCTCGCCCTGCTTTATCGATAAAACAGTGCCGGAGGAATTTGCAAGACCTCCCGTCAGAGATAACTGACCCTCTGCGGTGGACATGAACCTCATCACATTGAGCGCATCCTCAAGCTTCTGCTCATTGCCCGGCTCCGCAAGCTTCCTGTTTATGCCGTAATAGCGAGAAACCGAGGAGATTAGCATGGGAGTATCTCCCTCCTCGCCCAGCCACGGCATAACACTGAACTCGTACTCCGTTCCGTCCTCGGCCGCATAATACTTCCCCGGCATTGCAAGCGTCAGGAGTATCGCTGTTTTGCCCTCGTTGAAGTCTGTCCTCGGATTTACATCAACGTCATATTCCTTTATGTAGCCCGCGTCCACCCACTTTCTGAAATAGGCGATGGCTTCCTCTATGTTGCCCTTCGCCGTTGTGCTGCCTGCGAGGAAATCCTTCTTCCACTTTGCCCCGGCGGGAGTTCCGAAAAACTTCGCCGCATTCATGGAGAAGAAGTAGTACGGGGAATGACCGGGCAGGCTCATTTCGTTTTCGACGGGGATTATGTCGGTTTCTTCCTCTATTCGTTTTGTGAGCGCATTAAGTTCCTCAAACGTGGCGGGAACCTCCCAGCCGTGTTCCTCAAACATTGTCTTATTGTAGTATATGCCGTATACGGAATAGGAACTGGGAAGCAGGTAGATACTGCCGTTCACGTCCACCTCGTTCAGCATTGTTTCGGTATATTCGTTTACAAAATCATACTTTGACAGGTCAAGAAGATATTCCTGCTGTTCCTCCTCCAGATAGAAATAGTTGGTGGAGTAGATGTCGGGAATGTCGCCGATTTCAAGCGTCTGGCGCATGTATCCGCTGGTGTTTCCTCCGGCATAGCTCTTAAGCTCTATGTTTATTTCCGGGTACACCTCGTGCAGCGCCGAAATGAACGCACGGTAATCCGACCGCCCGGTCAGGAGCGTCAGCGGCTCGTGTACGCTTGCCGACGTGCCGTCAGCGTCAGAAGAGGTATCTCCCGGCTCGGCGGAGCTTGCCGCCGGAACCGTGCCGTCGTCCCGCGAACTGCCGTCTGAAGCGGCGTCCGATCCATGACAGCCTGTCGCCATCGCCGTGCAGATAAACAAAGCGGCGAGCCTGATCAGCCATTTCTTCATAACAATTTACCCTTTCCTGTTTTATTAACGGGTATTACCCTGCCCGCAATTATTCGTCCTTGCCGTTTACGTTTTTGCGCGACGGGTTGTATTTGCTCAATGCGCATAACAGCCTGTCAAGGTCAATTGGCTTCGCAACATGGTCGTTCATGCCGACGGACAGGGCGTGCCGAATATCCTCTGCGTATGCGTTCGCCGTCATTGCGATAATGGGGATATTCGCTGCGTCCGGGCGGTCTGAGGAACGGATAGCGGCGGTCGCCTCATATCCGTTCATGACGGGCATCATAATATCCATCAGCACGGCGTCAAACGTGCCGGGTGGCGAGTTCAAAACGGCGTCGCAGCCCTCTCTGCCGTTATTTGCGCAGGTGACATGAATTCCCTCCGCCGACAGAAGCTCCACCGCTATCTCCATGTTAAGCTCATTGTCCTCGACAAGCAGCACCTTCATTCCTGCGACATCGGGCTGCTTCTTTACACGGGGTATCTGCGCCCTGTCAACGTTTTCGTCTATGTCGAAGCCTATTTCCACCGTAAAGCAGCTGCCCCTTCCCTGCTCGCTTCTCACCTGTATTGTGCCGCCCATGAGGTCTACCAGCTTTTTGGTTATCGCCATACCCAAACCCGTGCCGATATAGTTGGTGCGGCTCGCATCGTCGCCCTGAATTTCCTGAGAGAAAGAGTCGAATATCTTATCCACAAACTCCTCGCTCATGCCTATTCCGGTGTCCTCTATCTCGAACCGATAAAGCGCCCTGCCGTCCTGTGCGCCCAGTTCCTTCACGCTGAAGGATACGGTTCCGTCCTCCGGCGTAAACTTAATGGCATTGCCGAGAATATTGATGAGTATCTGCCGCAGGTGCAGCGAGTCGCCGAAAAGTTTTGGGTGCCGGAAATCCTCAAAATCCGTCTTGAAGTTCAGGCTTCTTACCGCAGTTTGACCGCTGATGATGGACGTGCAGTTGTCTATTATCGTGCGAATATCGATAGGCTTGTTCTCAATTTGGGTCTTTCCGCTTTCGATACGGCTCATGTCAAGGACGTCGTTGATAAGCATGAGCAGGTGGTCGGCAGCGCCGCCTATCTTGCGCAGACAATCCTCGATGCGTTCGGGGCTGCGGATATTCTTCATTGCGATATTTGTCATGCCTATGATACCGTTTATCGGCGTTCTTATATCGTGCGACATATGCGACAGGAACTCGCTCTTTGCGGCGTTTGCACTGTTCGCCGTATCCGCTGCGGCTTTCAGCAGATGATTGGTTTCTTCCTGCTGCGCCATTTGCTTTTTGTCGCTTTTTATGGTGACAAAGGCGTAAATTACGGTTGCTATCATCGCAAGAAGCACGAATGTAATTCCGCCGAAATATGTCAGCGTTGCCCCCAGCAGACCGGTGGTGCTGTTGCTTATTACCGCAGCGGGAACAAACAGAAGCACCGTCCAGTCGGTGTCGCTCATAGGGACTGTCGCTACGAAGTAATTTTCGTATTCAAGATTTTTTGCCGCAAACTCCATGCAGCACTGTTCCCTGTTTTTCACCGCCGCCGAAAGCTCCTCGGCAGTATCTCCCATGAGAAATTCCATATCCGATAAAGCGGAAAGAACATTGAAATCCTCGATAAAGGTCTTGGAAAATGTCTGCTTGTAAAGCCGCCGTCCGTTGGAGCTGATAAGATACGAGAAGCAGTCGTCGCCGTAAGCGGTGACCGAGAGCGTTTCCTTCATGTCGCTCAGCGGAATTACAACGGCGGTGTGGGTTATATATGAGGAGCTGCCGCCCACCTGCTTTTCCCCGGCAATTTTCCGCATGAATACCATGTATATGTCTTTATCCGTCCCGTTCATTGAGAACTCGCGGATAACAGGCACAAATTCCTCCTGCGTCAGGTCGTCCTGATTGTCCCACCGCCCGGTGTATCCGTCGCTGCCGTAAAACCTCCCCCTATTGTCGAAAATAATGACCGATCCTCTTTCGAGATCTATGTTGTACGCAGCGTCCTGCGCTGCGGCGAATATTTGGGCGCTGTCCTCAAAGGAGTAGCTTTCTATCAGGCGCTGCGCCGAATTTGCCTTGCTCTGGACAGAACTTACCGCAGCGTCCAGCACCTCGGAAACCTTTACGGTTATCTCGGTGAGGTTGTTTCTGCGCTCGTTGAAAAGCTGCACGGTAAGAGTATCGTACAGATGGACGGTAAACAGGATAAGCACAAAGGACAGCAGCACGATTATTACCCAAAAAAATCGCAGGATAAAGCTTTTTCGGATCTTAAGCTTTCCGTCTGCTTTCATGTCTGTTTTTTTCCCCATAGTTGTTCCTCAATTTATGGCAGCGCCGCACAATTATCGGCTGCTGCCTTTGGCTGTGTAATTATATAATGTATATGCACAATGGCATGGTATAATTGTCCGATACGCACGGAGAAAATCTTTAGATTTGCGTATGTGCGAGGACTTTAGATTTATAATAAACGCTTTTGCGTTTATTATGCCATGACCGTAAGGGCATGGCATAATTGTCCGATACGCACGGAGCAAATCTTTGATTTGCGTATGTGCGAGGACTTTAGATTTATAATAAACGCTTTTGCGTTTATTATGCCATGACCGTAAGGGCATGGCATAATTGTCCGATACGCACGGAGCAAATCTTTGATTTGCGTATGTGCGAGGACTTTAGAT
>CAYRLM010000180.1:0-4867 GCA_964425035.1 uncultured Ruminococcus sp. | reverse complement strand
GTTTTTTGCCTCAGCTTTGCCGAGGCAAAAAACACTTCTATCCCAGCAAGTGTACGAACCGGCGGCAAAGCCGACGGTGAGTGCGCGCAGCTGGGATGCCTCGGAGGAAACGCCCCCATGGGGCGTTTTCTCCGAAGTTTATGCACTCCTATATTGCTTAGGCGTCATTCCCGTGTGGGCACGGAACAGCTTGCAGAAATACGCCGAGCTGCTGAAGCCGCATTCAAGCGCCACCGCTTCTACCGTCATATTGCTGTCACGCAAAAGCTGCATTGAACGCTCCACCCGATATTTCAGCAGGTAATTCACCGGAGAGGTGTGAAGATAGCTCTGAAAACAGCGTGACGCTTCGCTGCGGCTTATGCTCGCGGAATTTGCGATGTCCTGAAGCGATACCTCCTCGGCATAATGCGACTGGATAAATCCTATCATCTTCTGCATTCGTATCTGCAATATGTGCTCGTTCTTCACCGCAGGAGCAAGCTCCAGCTCTCCCCTGTGCTCGTAAAGCTCCGCCCATGCAAGGCTTATCTCGCTCAACACCCTTATCTCGAAGCATTCCCTGTCGCCCGGCTCTGAGGCAAGCTCCAGCATGGGAGTTTCGCCGTAGCGCCCTATCTCGCCGTATGCCTGAAGCATGGAAAACACCCTGTCAAGCCGCTTTAGCACAAATCTGCTCCAATCCGTGCCGCCGTCCAGTACGACATAGGGCAGCCGTGAATTAAGCGTCAGCGGCATAACGTACCGCAAATTTATCACGCTGTTCACCGGTGCGATTAATTCCGGCTGAAACACCACGTTCGGGCAATAGCACGGACCATCCTCCGACAGATCCTCGTAGCTGTGCAGACAGTTCGCATTCAGGAATATTCCCTGCCCGGCTTCGAGTATTATTATGCTGTTTCCCGCATGTATCTTCACCCTGCCGCAGTGTACCACAAAAAATTCAAGGTTCGGGTGCCAGTGCATGGGCACGCTGTTCCCCGCAATGTGCAGCGAGTTGACATAATATTGTATGGGAAAGCCTGCCTTTCCGTGCTGCACCAGCTCCTGAAAATTCTCCTTCAGCGGCATACGGAACTCTTCCATCTGCTGTCCTCCTGACCTGTTTATAATTAATGCCTTTGGGAATATTATAATATAAATCGGGAATATTGTCAATTGTTCAAAACGATTATAGATAATATAATAATATTATACGGATAAATGCGAAAATATTTATGCACATTCACCAAAGATAACGATTACACGTTGTGAGAAATGCCTAAGGTAATTTAGGTTAATAATCGGGCGCAGGTCAACAAACGGCTTTGCGGTGCGGTTTGCGGTTGGTTTTGTTTTTTGTGGAGCGAACTCGCTTTCGGGAGCAAGCAACGACAAAATGCACAATTATTTTCGGAAAAACCAGAAAAGGAAGATGAACATGTCGGCTTTAAGGAAAACTCTTGCGTGTGCGCTCTGCGCCGCTGCCGTTATAGGGCTTACCGCATGCGACGACGAACCGGGGCAGTCCGGGGCAGCGTCGGGCGCAGGCTCTTCAAACGCCGCCCCCTCGACAACCACAGGCACCCAAGCGTCCACCACAGCCGACCCGGACGCAGGTCTTGAGCTTACCGACAAGGAGAACAAGGTCATCGACACCTCCGCATGTCCGCCCAGCGGCAATGCCGGTACGCTGAAATACCTCGGATTTTACGACATCACCAGCGACCAGAAGGGTACGGAGCAGTGCCTTATCTTCCAATCCGACCTGTACGGCGGCTCGATAGAATACACCAGCACTCCCTCCGGGACAGCCTATTACGACAAGCTCGCAAACCTCATCGCCAGCGACGACTCGCCGGATATCGTGACAAAGGACGCCATGATGCGCCCCGGCAACGTCACCAAAAACCTGTTTGAGCCGCTGGACGACAGGATAGACCTCACCTCCCCCGTGTGGAAGGATATCGCGGGCGTTGTGGACGATTTCAGCTGGAAGGGCGTACATTACTATTACCCCCACAGAACAACAACGCTTTATGCGCTGAATTACAGCAAGAAAACAATCGAGGAAAACGACCTCACCGACCCGTACGACCTCTACAAGAACGGCGAATGGACGTGGGAAGCGTGGCGCAGCCTCATGATACAGTTCTGCGACAAGGACGACAAGCATGTCGGCTTCTACACCACCAACCACACAATCACAAGCTTTATCGCCACCACGGGAACAACGCTGATTGACGTTCAGCCGGACGGCACCATCACAAACAATATCCTGTCGTCTGACGTTTCCCGTGCAATGACGTTCCTTGAGGGACTTTGCCGTGACGGGCTGACCTACGACAAGTCCTACGGCGACTGGGTATCTCCGCAGGTTTTCGCCACCGCATGCGACAATATCCTGTTCACCTGCACGGAGCCGGAATGGACATACATAGCCGCCACCGAGAACCTCCAAAACAAGGAGGGCGTTGAAAACGACATCTTCGGCGAGGTTTCGGAGTTCTCGTTCGTTCCTTTCCCGAGAGATCCCGACGCCGATGCCTACTACACCGAATACGACACCTTCGGATACATCGTACCCAAGGGCGCAAAGAATATTGACGGCGCAGTGGAATTCATCAACCTCAACAGAATGTATGATATCGACCCCAGCATACAGGAAAAGGTCAGGGAAGATCATATAAACCCCGAAAAAATCTACTACGAAAAGGGCAAATATGAGGGCTGTGAAAAATGGCAGATGACATGGGGCGAGCGTGAATACGACCTGTGGCGCGAAATGTGCGATCCTGCCAACTTCACCTTCATCAACGAGGACGCCGAGGGCTTCTCGCTGGATTTCACAGACCAGATAGGCACTCTGCTTATGGGAGTTGTCGAGAGGGGCGAGTCATGGACGCAGACCAGCGCCGAGTTCTCACCGATAGCGGACGGCGTTATCTCGCAGTATACCTAAGGTAATTTCTGACTTTGTTCAGATGTTATATTATTCATTTCAGGATTTCATTTAAGGAGGAACTTATAAAATGAATAAAGCCAAAAAGCTTTTCGCATGTGCGCTTGCCGTTACAATGGCATTCGGCCTTACCGCATGTGAAGAGGAAGAAGCCGCTTCCCAAGGCGGTTCAAACAGTGCCCAGCAGGCAAATCAGCCGGGTGCGGTGACCACCTCGACCTCTGCGTCCACCACCACAGACCCTAACGACGCACTTGACATGACAGACAAGAAAACCAAGGAATTTGATACCTCCCTGTATCAGCCCTCCGGCAATGCGGGTACTATCACTTACTGCGGCTATTACGATATCAGAGATGACCAGAAGGGTACAGAGCAGTGCCTTATCTTCCAGTCGGATCTGTTCGGCGGAAATATCGAGTATATCCAGACTCCCTCCACCACCGACGCTCTTCTTGAAAAGCTGTCAAACCTTATTGCGTCCGATGACTCCCCCGATCTGGTAGAGAAATCCGCAATGCGTTATCCCGGCAACATTTCAAAGAACATGTTCGAGTCCCTTGACGGCAAGATCGACCTCGATTCCGCAATCTGGAGCGACCTCAAGGACGTTGTTGAGTCTTTCTCATGGGACGGAAAGCACTATTATTATCCGCACCGCATAACCACGTCATACGCCCTCAATTACAGCAAAAAGACCATTGAGGAGAACGACCTGCCCGATCCGTATGAGCTGTACAAGAACGGCGAGTGGACATGGGACGCTTGGCGCAACATGATGATCACCTTCTGCGACAAGGACGAGAACAACATCGGCTTCTATGCTACCGATACAACCGTTGACGCATTTATCCTTACCACCGGCACTCCCTTTGTTGACACAAATTCCAACGGCACTATCACCAACAACCTCTCTAACCCGAACGTAACAAGAGCAATGCAGTTCATCGAAACCCTCTGCCGTGACGGTGTTTCCTACGGCAAGGAGCTTGGCGACTGGGTATCTCCGCAGACATTCGCTACCGAGTGCGACAGACTTCTGTTCCTGTGCATGGAGCCCGAGTGGACTTACATTGCGGCAACCGAGCAGCTCCAGAACCCGAAGGGCGTGGATAACGATATCTTTGATACCGTTTCCGAGTTCGCATTTGTTCCGTTCCCGAGAGATACTCAGGCAGACGCTTACTATCAGGGCTATGACACCTTCGGCTACCTCATTCCCAAGGGTGCCAAGAACATAGACGGCGCTATCGAGTTCATCAACCTCAACAGAGCGTACGATGCAGATCCCGTTATTCAGTCACAGGTTAAGAACGACCACATCGCTCCCGAAAAGATTTACTTCGAGAAGGGCAGCAATGAGGGCAAGGAAAAGTGGCAGATCACATGGGGCGAGCAGGAATACGACCTGTGGAGAGAGATGTGCGATCCTAACAACTTCTCCTTCGTATCCGAGGACGCTTACGGCTTCACCTCCGACTTCCAGTCACAGCTTGCTACCGTTGTAATGGACGTTGTGGAGAACGGCGCTTCGTGGACTCAGACATCTGCCGAGTTCTCGCCGATAGTCGACTCCATAGTCGCTGAATATGCTCTTAACTGAGATAATTAATTCGCAATAATCAAATTCCCTCCCGGATTTACGGGGGACATCTAAGGGATATGGTCGCAAACCCGCATTACTAAAGGAATTGTAGTGCCGCTTAAAAACGCAGACCATACCTAAACAACGAATAAGGACGCTTTTCGGACGAAAGGCGTCCTTTCTCTTTGCAATTAAATAAGTTAATCGTACTATTTTCAGGGCGTTCCTGACATAAGCCTACTATAATAAATATAGCGGAGAGTTTTTGAACAAGCTCTCCGCCTTTTTATGCCCAAAATACAAAATCACAACAAATTCGGCTGTCTGAAAAATAGGCG
>CAYRLM010000179.1:0-4872 GCA_964425035.1 uncultured Ruminococcus sp. | reverse complement strand
TTTTTTATGCTTGCAGAGTGTCTATCCTCTTGCGTGAAATTCCTCTCATCAGTATTATGGCGATTACGGCTGAAGCTCCCTCGGCGATGAGGAAGGTGAGCCACACAAGCCACATCATGTCCGTGCCGAAGCTTATTACCGCACGGGAAAAGCCCCACGCCACCGGCAGCACAAACAGAATTTGCCTGCACACGGATATCACAAGCGACTGTACGCCCGACTCCAATGCCTGAAATATTCCCTGAAACGCAACGTTCGCTCCGGCGAAAATAAAGCTGAGGGATACTATCCGCATTGCGCCGGTGCATAGCTGACGGGTTTCGCCGGATAAGCCGAACAGCGTCGGGAACGGCTCTGCAAGTATCTCCATGAGTATCACGCCCACCGCCATTACAGCAAGCGTATACAGCATTCCGAACTTTATGCCCTGCTTGACCCGAGTGCGGCTCCCCATGCCGTAATTGTAGGACACTATCGGCGTTATTGCGTCGCGCAGTCCGAATGCCGCAAACAGTATGAACTGCTGTATCTTGTAGTACAGACCGTAGGCGGTGACGGCGTTTTCGCTTATCTGTCCCAGAATTATGTTCAGCCCGTAGGTCATGACCGACATGAGCGCCTGTGCGATTATTGCCGGAAGCCCTATGGAATATATCTTGCCGATAACTGCGGCGGACGGCTTCATGAAGCGCAGACCGTTGTCTATTTCCTTTATCAGCTTCAGGTGGAATATCAAAGCCAGCAGCAGGGAAACCATCTGACCTATTACCGTGGCAAGAGCCGCACCTGCTACTCCAAGCTCAGGAAATCCCAGCAGACCGTAGATAAGCACGGGGTCGAGCAGGATATTGGCGACGGCTCCCGCTATCTGCGCAATGGTGGAATAAAGCGAGCGTCCGGAGGCTTGCAGGGATTTCTCGAACACCGAGAAGAATATTATGCCGAATGACAGCGTACAGCATATTCTGATGTATTGCTCCGCCATTTGCGATATTTCGGGGTTATGGCTTTGAGAGCCGACATATATTCCCGTGCCGAAGATACCGAACAGCAGGAATACGGCGTATACCAGCGCCGACAGGAATATCGTGTTGCCGACAGCCATGCTTGCCATATTGCGGTCGCCCTGTCCGAGGCTGCGCGACATCAGCGCATTCATGCCTACTCCCGTTCCGATGGATACCGCAACCATAAGCATTTGCACGGGGAATGCCAGCGTCAGTGCGTTGAGAGCCTGTTCGCCGTTCTCTGCCATGTTTGCGACAAAGGCGCTGTCCACGATATTGTATACCGCTTGCAGCATCATTGAAAGTATCATCGGTATTCCCATGGTAAGCATGAGCTTTCCCACAGGGGCTGACGCCATTTTGTTCTGTTCCATTCTTTTCTTCCTTTCATCGGTTTGTTAATCGCAAAAAAGTGCGGCAGCTGCGCCTTATCTGGATTTACGCAACTGCCACACGATTTTTTGTTTATATGTTATTTTGTTCTGCTATAATATTGTAGCACAAAATGCTTTTGGGGTCAAAGGGAAATGTGCATAAAAATCCCGCTTGCGGAGAGGAAATTTCCGTCAGGGTTCGGGTGTGATTTCTCCCGCAATACCGTCAATGATAAGCTTTGTGCCGTTGAAGATTGGCGCTGCCGAGCCGGGGTTTATCTGTTTTTCCTGACCGTTGGGGAGAGTACACTGCCACGGGGTATCAGAGAGGTTTTTCAGCCCCCAGAGAGAGGGGTTGAGCTTGTTGCGCATGACCTCGCCGATACAGTTTACGCTGTCGTCAAACAGCCGTGCGCCGTCGAACAGGAGTATGCGCTGTCCCTTGCCGCCGATATGGAGCGAGAGCGGCGGCTGATAATGCACGCCGCAGGAGCATATTATCCTGCCCTCTGCGTCCCGTTCGCTGCCTGAGATGAAGCTCTGTGCGCCGCAGGTGCATGCGCATATATCGCTGCGCATACGAACCAGCAGGTCGAGCCACTGCTTTTCGATAAGGCGCTTTTCTGGGTGGGACAATCCAACCGTAAAAGACAGCGTGAAAGCGTCGCGGATATAATCCGGCATTATGCGCCAGAATTTGATTATGTTGTTGTGTACTCCCCGAACCGGGCGGTTGGCGTCGTTGTCCGGGTCATATACGAATATCGGCTCGAAGCCGTAATGCCGCCGCTCTGCGTCCTCGGTAAGGCAGACGCTGTTCAGCACCTTTCTGCCCTCCAGCGGGTCGCCGCGGAGCAGCAGACGGAAAAGCACCACCGCAAGCGACCAGCGGTCGGTGAGCTTGTCGGGGGCTTTTTCGCCGCGGACTATTTCGGGCGCCATATAGCCGGGCTTTCCGGCTATGCCGAGGTGTTCGCCGTAGGGGGCTATGTTGTCGCAGTCGCAGATGAGCACGCTTCCGTCTGCGGGGCGGATAAAGAAGCCGCCGTCGTTCAAGTCCTGATAGCTCCTGCCGCTGTTGTGAAGCTCCCGGAAAGCGGAGGTTATCTGTATTGCGGCGTTCATGACGGAATACAGCCCGGAAAACTTCACCTTTGCGTTGAGAATATCGGAAAACGGCGAATATCCCGGAGGAATAAGCTCCATGAGGAAGCCGAAGCCGTCTGTCGTCTGCTCGGTCAAAATCTGCGGCATCAGGAACGCCGGGCTGCTGCTGCCTTCCTCGCAAAGCCGCTGTAAATTCTCTCGGAACGCCTCGGGGTCTTTGAGCTTGTTCGGGAAGTACATCTTGAGCGCATGGTCCCGCCCTCGGTAGGACGCACGGTAAACCGCGCCCTGACCGCCCTGACCCAGAAGCTGAGTGACCTCCGCTTCGCCGCCTAGCTCCATAGGTATTCTGTCGCCGATTTTAAGCATCAGAAGCCTCCTCCGGTTATCTCGTCGAACTTCTCCTCGGCGGCGGTTTCAGCCTCGTTGCCGCACCATTCGCAGACGGTTTCGCTCTCGCCGTTCCAGCAGGTGGTTTTTCCGCACTCCGCACACTGGAAAAAGCCCTTTGCGCCGCAGTAGGGGCAGGTGGGGTATTCTGTCGTGATGTAAATGCTTCCGCTTATTTTCGTGTCGCCGAATTTTTCCCGCTCGGCTGTCGCCTCGTTCACCTTGAACGCCCATGTTGCGTACCAGTCGCCGTCCTCACGCTGCTCGGTGCGGATACCGAAAAGGGCGTGGTCGTTCTTGCATTTTGTGAGAATTACTGCTGCTTTCATTTCTGTCCTCCAATAAGACCCGGCGGTTTTCCGGGTAATTTTTCCGATGTATTTTAACCTATTTTAATGTAGCTTTTCGAGAACCCTTGCGGCTTCGGCGTGACCGTTTTCGGCTGCCATGCGGAAGTATTTCTTTGCTTCCTCGCGGTTCTTTTCCACTCCAACGCCTTTGAGGTGCATAACTCCGAGATTGTACTGGGCGATATCCAGTCCCTGCTCAGCCGCCTTTAAGAACCATGAGTACGCCGCATAGACGTTCTTTTCGACGCCGCTGCCGAGATACAGGCATTTGCCGTAGCTGCACTGTGCCTTTGCGTGTCCCGCTTCCGCTGCGTGGCGGTAGAACATGGCTGCGCCCTCGAAATCCTTTTCGGCAAGGCAGCGCCGTGCGGAGCGGTAGTCCTTTTCGCCGTCGTCGGGGAGCGGCTCGGGCGGCTCGGTTTCGTGCGGTTCTTCCCTCGGCAGGACGGGCTTCGGTTCGGGCTGACCGGGGAGAAGTCTGCGCCAGCGGTTTGCCGTTTCTTCGTCCTTATCCACAAATGTTCCTGTTTCATAGCACATCGCTATCATTTCCACAGCCTGCTCGTAGCACTGCTTGGCGGCTCGCAGAAACCACTCGAACGCATAAGCCTCGTTGATGTCGCAGCCTATTCCCCCGGCATAGAAATATCCCGTCATATACTGCGCCGCAGGAACTCCGTTTTCCGCCGCGCGAAGAAACCATTCTCTCGCCGACTTTACGTCCTGCGTGCCGCCCCGTCCCTCCATGAGGTAGAAGCCGATGTAATATTCCGCTTCGGCGCAGTCCTGCTGTGCGGAGAGCGTGAACCAGTACATTGCGCGGTCATAGTCCTTTATTCGGTCGAAATGACGGCCCAGACTGTACTGCTCGGCGCTGTCGGTGATGTTCTTGCGGCTTTCGGTTTCGGCTGCGGGGAGCGGCGCTTCCATGCGGAAAGAGATGTCGCAGCCGAGCGCCGCCGCAACTGCTTCCACGGCGGTGGCGGCCGTTCTGCCTTTAAGCCCGATTTCGTCCCGGAGGGATTTCACACATCTTGCCGCCGCTGCGGAGCGCACCTCGAACGGCTTGCCCCTTACCGCCCACAGCTTATGGGCGCAGCCGTCGTAAAGCGCCACATGGCAAAGGCGGCGCACGGCGCTTTCCTTGGGGAATATGTCTGCGATAAGCGAGTCGGTGCGGCGGCGGTCGAGCAGCGTGTTTTCGCCGAACTGCTCCGCAATATAGCAAAGCACGCCCCGTATATCACGCACCGGTTCTCCGGAGTTGGTGTGGACAGTTTTGCAATAGGGGCAGGAGGGCTGTTTTTCTTCGTCAAATACCCTGCCGCATTTTCCGCATACCATGCGTTCACCTCCCTGTGTTTGTCTGCTGTATCTTTATATTCTTCATATACTGATATTGTATCACAAATAACTGTTTCTGTCAATTACAAATGCTGCGGCTTGACATTCTTGCCGTATTGGGGTATAATAAACGCAGAGCGTTTATTATACCGTCGAAAAAGCCCCGTTGGGGAGCTTTTAGCCGAAACTTGGTTGTGCGGCATCCATGCCGCACTTGGGGTTTCGGCTTCGCAACATCGTGTTGCCCGCCGAAACATCCCAGCTGCGCGCGTAAGGCATAAGGCGTTAGCCGTTGCCAGT
>CAYRLM010000178.1:0-4876 GCA_964425035.1 uncultured Ruminococcus sp. | reverse complement strand
TATCACTCGTGCCAATGATTTTCTGCAATTTCACGGAAGGATTTTGTCAATATGAGAACTGACCGGATATATTTTGACCGCCCCGGCGATTTCGGGCTGTGGGAGCAGACCTGTCTGCCTATCGGAAACGGCTATATGGGCGCAAGCATGTTCGGAGGAATAAAAACCGAGCGTATAGTGCTGAACGAAAAGACCTTCTGGGCAGGCGGCCCCTGCGCCGCACGTCCCGATTATTACGGCGGAAACCGCTGTGACCGTTTCAAATATGTAAAGCAGGTGCAGGAGCTGCTTGCAGCCGGGGAAAACGAAAAGGCTGCGGAGCTTCTCCCTATGCTTACGGGCGACGGAGATTTCGGCACCTATCTGCTGCTGTGCGATATGGTGCTGGATTTCGACCTGCCCGATGAAAACGTCACCGACTACCGCCGCTGTCTGGATCTTGGCAAATCGCTGTATACCTGCGAATACACGTCGGGCGGAGTGAAATTCACCCGTGAGGCATTCGCAAGCTATCCCGCAAGGATCATAGCATTCAGGTTCACCGCTTCCGAAAAGGGTGCGCTCGGCTTTACGCTTTCTCTTGACAAGACGCATTCCGGGATAACCGCAGCCGACAGCGGAACCCTTATCTGCTTCGGCGCTGCCGAGGACAACGGTATGCGCTTTGACGCACGGTTCAGGGTACATTCCGACGGAGAAGTGATATCCGAGGGCAGCAGGATTGTCGTGAAGGACGCTTCCGAAGCGGTCATCTACTTCTGCGCCGCAACGGATTATGACATGAAATTCCCGACCTACCGCACGGAAACGGCGCCGGAAAGCGTCACAATGCCGCTGCTCCACACCGCAGACCGCCTTGGCTGGGACGCTCTCTACGAGGAGCATTACAACGACTATAACGCATTGTTCGGGCGGGTCACGCTCAGAATAAACGACGAGGAAAAGGAGCTTCCTGCGGATAAGCTCCTTGAAGCCTACCGAAACGGCGACAGAGCGGCGATGAACCGCCTTGAAACGCTGTATTTCAGCTACGGGCGCTATCTGCTTATATCCTCCTCAAGAGCCGGATCTCTGCCGGCCAATCTTCAGGGCGTATGGAACGAAAGCAATACGCCGCCGTGGTGCTGCGATTACCATATAAATGTAAACCTCCAGATGAACTACTGGGGCGCATACAACACGAACCTTGCGGAAACGGTGCCTCCGCTGACCGATTTCCTGAACTCTCTGAGAGAGCCGGGAAGAATAACCGCCAAGGAGTACTACGGCATAGAGAGTACCCCCGAAAACCCCGAAAACGGCTGGACTGCGCACACGCAGTGTTCCCCGTTCGGCTGGACTGCGCCGGGCTGGGATTTCTACTGGGGCTGGTCTACCGCCGCCGTTGCGTGGCTCATGCAGAATATCTGGGAGTACTACGAGTTCACAGGGAACAAGGACTATCTGCGCGACCGCATTTATCCGATAATGCGCGAGAGCGTGAGATTTTATGTGCAGTGGCTTATCTACGACCCCAAGCAGGACAGAATGGTGTCCTCGCCGACCTATTCGCCGGAGCATGGCCCAGCCTCCGTCGGAAATACCTATGAGCAGAGCCTTATCGAGCAGCTTTTCATAGACTTCCTCAAGGCTGCCGATGTGCTTGATGCCGACCCGCAGCTTGTCGAAAGGGTTCGTGAGATACTGCCGAAGCTGAAGCCCTACCATGTCGGGGAAACAGGGCTGCTCCGTGAATGGTATGAGGAGGACGAGCCTGACTTCGACCGCAGCAAGGTACAGAAGAACCACCGCCACATCTCACACTTAATGGGGCTTTACCCCGGAAAGCGGATAAACCGCTCCGAACCGGAACTGATGAAAGCCGCAATTGCCACGATGAACGACCGTGGCGACGAATCCACGGGCTGGGCGAGAGCATACAAGATTAATCTGTGGGCGAGAACGGGCGACGGCGACCGCACCTACAAGCTGCTGCGAGGGCTTCTCGAAAGCTGCACGTTTGATAACCTGTGGGATTTCCACCCGCCGTTCCAGATAGACGGAAACTTCGGCGCTTCTGCCGGCATTGCCGAAATGCTGCTGCAAAGCCACGAGGAGGTTATAAGGCTGCTCCCGGCGCTCCCCTCGGACTGGAGGAACGGCAGCTTCACGGGGCTTTGCGCCCGCGGAGGCTTTGTTATAGACGCTTCGTGGGAGGACGGCGCAGTCACTCGTCTGCGTATATTCCCCAAGCTTGGCGGGAAATGTGTGATAGAGCTTCCGACCCGCACAGGTAAACGCACGATAAGCATTGACACCGAAAAGGGCAGGGCAGCGGAGCCTGCGCTGTAACGCACGGCAGGTATGAATAGTTAAACGGACAATGTGCTGCGTCATCTTGTCCGTTTAGTTTATGGGGAGTTCTGAAAAAAATCTATTATTTTTTCTAAAATTTTGATATTTTTTTGCCAAAACCCCTTTTATTTATTCCCGAAGTATGCTATAATAAATTGTAGTATATATAAGTATATATTAGGAACACGCCGCCGCATGGCGCTGTTCGGACGTGTGAAAGGTGGAAACAATGGCATTCTGCGACTTAAAGCCGGTGAAGATAAACAGCGAAAGCACCGGTATTACATACATCATCGGAGATGTGTTTGCAGTTTATTCCAATGCACCGGCTCCGCTGATTTACAGCTGGGATCAGGTCACGGCGGTGTCCGAAGACCGTCGTGCCGTGACCGTAAGGACAAAGAATTACGATTACATAATTCTCAAAAAGGATTTCGCCACACCCGAGGATTATTTCCGCACCATTACGCTGATAGAATGCGCCCAAAAGTCGGGCAGCTTTGTATATACGCACCAGCGGCGCATACTTCCGCTCAAGAGCGAGTACATCGAAACCGACCCCGGAAACGAAGCCTACACCGGGCAGTGCGTGATTGACGACGGCGACGCAGCCTCTACGTTCATCATGCTTATGAATTTCCGTCTGATGAAGGTGTTGTGGCTGGTGGCGGTAATGCTCATGTTGGTGATTTTTCTGGCGCTGCATCTTATCATCGGCGTCACACGCAGCAATCTGCTGTACATTATCCCCATTTCGATGATAAGCGGCGCTATCGTTACGGTTATAATATACCTTATCTGCCACGGCTTTGCCCGCAGAAAATACACCTCGGCTGCCGGGAGCGACCCCGCTTCGGACGAGGAGATAACGTTTGTCATCAGTCCTACCGGGTTTGCGGCGTGCGAAAGCTGCATATATGACGGTCAGGAGCTTATACCGTGGAGCTCGCTGGATTATTTTGTGGAGTCCGACAAGATGTTTGTATTCTACAAGGACGGTTCTTCGACCGTATTTGTGCCCAAAAAGGCATTCGACAAGAAATGTATCGGCGGCATTGCGGACATTATTTCGCTCAGACTTGAGCAGCGTTAAAGGGAGGTAACGGCAAGTGGGCGTTGAGATCAAAAGCGAACATATAGATATCGCAGGCAGGAACGTCACATTGGTTTCCGTAAAAGGCGGCAGCTCAGCCATAGGCTCCTGCTCCGCAGGCTATGGCTCAAAGCGCGGGGACACCTCCGCACTGACCAGACTGCTGTACATAGGCAATAATCCCGTGGCGGAGATCCTCTGCCCTAACCATGGCAGCAAAAGCTCGGACAAGATGATATCGCTGTGTACGGGCTATGCCGGAATAGACGAGGAAATCCACATCACAATTACCGATTGCTTCGACCGGCTTAACCGGGGCGAATCGATGGAGGCAGCGCTGCATGACATACTCATGCTTCTTTCGGACGGAGTTTACACGCTTTATATGTCGGACTACTATCCCACGGACGGCGCAGGAAACTTCTTCTGGGGCGCATACAATCTCATGCATGAGATACACGGAACCGCCGAACACAGCCGCACCATAGGCAAATCAAAGACGATACGTCCCTGCTTCCTTATTCCGGGAACGCCGCTGAACGCCTACGACAAAAATACGATACAAATGACCGATGTCGCTGTCAAGGCGAGAAGCGTTCAGGGTATAGTTTACCATGTTTCCGGGCTTCATTCGCTGCTGCTTAAGGGACATCACGGCGCAATGTCCTGCGTGGAAGCCAAGCTGCCGTTCAGGTGTGCGGTCATCGAAAGAATAAACGAGCCGTATACCGACGAATACATCGCACCGCCGCCCCCCGTCAAGGAAGAAGCCCCTGCGGAGGAAGCCGGAGAAACGGCAGAAGCCGCAGCTCCCGCACCCGTCCCCGAGCCTGTTGCCGATGTCCCGGAGCATGAGGGCATAACAGGCTTCCGCAGCGCCTCACTAAAGCTGCCGCTGGAGTATATCCCGAGGGATATGATAAAGACGCTTCTTGAAACACGCTTCGAGCGTAAACCTCCGCATTACCGCACGCTCATAAAAAAGCTGCCGCAGGTGCGCAAGAAATCATACAGCAACAAGATAATCCCCGCTCCCATTCTCAGCCTTTGCGAGGAAATGCCGGACAGCGAAATAATGGAGTCGGTGTTCACGGTAGACAAGCTGACGCAGCCGCAGCTGGACGCTCTTCTTGCGGGCGAAACGGAATGCAACGGCGAGATTATCATCTCACCGAATTTCTACGCAAGTATAGTTACAGCATGTAACTTTCTGCAATACACAAACCCGAAGAAGTTCATCGAATTTTCGCTCAGCATTCTTGATAACCCGGAGCTGAACGCAACGCACGAGTACATTGCAAACCGCATTTCCCGAGTAATGAACAAGGACGTTTATGCGTTCTTCCGTGCGGTGGCGGAAAACGGTGACCCCGGCTATGAAAAGATAGTGACGATAGCAAACAAGTATATTGCATATTACGACAAACATAAAAATGAACAATAAAAACA
>CAYRLM010000177.1:0-4930 GCA_964425035.1 uncultured Ruminococcus sp. | reverse complement strand
GTTCTTATGCAGGCGATACTGTGAACGGTAAGACAACCAAAAAATCCTTTAAGATAAAGAAGCGAATTGATTTATCGCCCGATGAATGGCAGATAGTTCCCGATACGCACGAGGCGATAATTGACCGTGACACTTGGGAACTGGTGCAGAAAATCCGTCAAGGCAGACGGCGCAATGTCAAGCACAACTATCAGATACCGATTTTGTCGGGGCATTTGTTCTGTGCGGATTGTGAGCGCAAGCTCTACTACATAAAGCCGCCAAAACAGGCAGAATACTACTGCTGTTCGGGTTATCGCAAGCGCAAATTATGCACCGGGCACTTCATCAGAGCTGATGCCCTATAAAATTCAAATGAGATATTCTGAATTAGGGGCGGCGCTGCGCCGCTCGGAGTTTGGGGACGAGTTTACACGGCAAGTAATGGAACGAGGGGCAGCCGAACAGCTGAAACAGTCCTCTGCTCTGAAGAAGAACATAGACACGGCAAAGCGACGTCTTGACCAAATCGACAGCATAATCGCAAAGCTCTATGAGGACAAGGTTGTCGGTGAAATCACCGCCGAAATGTTCACAAAGCTCTCGGCAAAATACATAGCGGAGCAGGAAGAACAGTCCGCTGCTCTCAAATCTGCTCAAAAAGAGCTTTCTGTCCTTGAAGCGAAGAAAACCGATGTGACGAAGTTTATCGGCTTGGTAAGGCAGTATTCGCATATCAGCGAGCTTACACCGCAAATTCTCAATGAGTTTATCGACAAAGTTACCGTTCATCAAGCCGAAAAGGTTGACGGTAAGCGCCGACAGGATATTGAGGTTTATTTTAACGGTGTCGGGCAAATTTCGCTCGACACAAACAAAAAGCCCGAAACAACCGATTAAACGGTCATTTCGGACTTTGTGCGGGATTTATATCCCTTTGATTACCCCGCATTTGCCCGGGGCTTTATTCGGTTTTGATAAATCAACCGCCGGAGATGTTATAGATAAAGAAGCAACTGCCCCTCTTCGCTGCCCGTGCGGAATAAAAACCGCCGTGCTACCTATAATAATCAAGTACTCCGCTTTGCGGAAAGGAAAGAACAAAGAGAGGTGTAAACATGAACTATCTTGAAATCGAAAACGTCATCGGCAGGGAAATAATCGACTCGCGGGGAAATCCCACGGTCGAGGCCGAGGTGTACCTCGCCGACGGTACTGTCGCAAGGGGAGCGGCACCCAGCGGAGCTTCCACCGGAGAGTTTGAAGCGCTGGAGTTTCGTGACGGCGACAAGTCACGGTTCGGCGGCAAGGGCGTGACAAAGGCTGTGGACAATGTAAATACCGTTATCCGTAACGTCCTCATCGGCATGGACGCTTCCGATATTTACGCCGTTGACAAGGCTATGACGGACGCGGACGGCACAAAGGACAAGAGCAAGCTTGGCGCAAATGCGATTTTGGCGGTATCCGTCGCATGTGCCAGAGCGGCTGCGGCTGCGTCGGATATTCCGCTGTATCGTTTCCTCGGCGGTGTGAACGCAAACAGGCTGCCTGTTCCCATGATGAATATTCTCAACGGCGGCGCGCATGCGGCAAATACCGTTGACGTTCAGGAATTTATGATAATGCCTGTCGGCGCAGGGAGCTTCACGGAGGGTCTGCGCCGGTGTACGGAGGTTTTCCATGCGCTGGCTTCGCTGCTTAAAAGCAAGGGACTTGCAACCTCTGTCGGCGACGAGGGCGGCTTTGCTCCGGATCTAGCAAGCGACGAAGAGGCTATACGGTATATACTCGAAGCCGTAGAAAAGGCAGGCTGCAAGCCCGGCGAAGATTTTGTGCTGGCAATGGACGCAGCCTCCTCCGAATGGAAGAGCGGCGTTAAGGGGAGGTATCGTATGCCGAAATCCGGCAAGGAGCTTTCCTCCGAGGAGCTTGTCGCTCACTGGAAGCAGCTTTGCGAGAAATACCCCATATACTCTATCGAGGACGGACTTGACGAAGAGGACTGGGAGGGTTGGCAGACCATGACGAAGGAGCTTGGCGGAAAGGTTCAGCTGGTAGGCGACGACCTGTTCGTAACCAACACCGAGCGGCTTTCAAAGGGGATTTCGCTTGGCTGCGGCAATTCAATTCTTATCAAGCTTAACCAGATAGGCTCCGTATCGGAAACGCTTGAAGCTATCAAACTGGCTCACAAGGCAGGCTATACCGCAATTGTTTCGCACCGCTCCGGCGAAACCGAGGACACCACCATTGCCGATCTTGCGGTGGCTCTCAACACCTGCCAGATAAAAACAGGCGCACCGAGCAGAAGCGAGCGCACGGCAAAGTACAACCGACTTATCCGCATAGAAGAGCAGCTGGGAGCAAGTGCGGTTTATCCCGGAAAGAACGCTTTCGACCTCATGAAGTAACCGCTTTGGGATAATCGGCTGATATGAAATAGGTTTGGCAAAAAATGAAACTGATTGACAGATCATGCAGTGAATTGTTTTGCCAAACTGACGGCGATTCGCTGTTTGTAAAAGTAAACACATGCCTGCTTTTTGTCCGCATATGCGTCTTTTCCTGTGTTTGAGAAATAGGTAAGGTCTGCGTTTTTAGCGGCGCCGCATTCCTTTTTGTAATGCAGGTTTGCGACCATATCCCTTTGATGAACCCTGCTTCCGCCGGCGTTAATTTTTTTTACAAATTTTTATTTTCCCCCCTTGACAAAACCGGTCTATTGTGATAGACTATAATTACGGTACCGGTCTATAATTATAAACCACAGAAAGGAAGCTGCATATGGACAATATGAAAAAGCTGCCTGACAGCGAGCTGAAGCTGCTTGAGCTTATCTGGTCGGCGCAGCCGGTGAAATCGGGGGAGCTTGTCGCAAGGGCGCTGGAGGAATACGGCTGGAAAAAATCAACGGTATACACAATATTGAAAAAGCTTGTCACAAAGGGACTTGCCGTGAATGATAACTCGGTGATAACCGCAGCGCACGCAAGGAGCGAGGTCCTTTCAGAGAAATCCGAGGACGTAATCCGCAGGAGCTACGGCGGCTCGCTGCCGATGTTCCTGACGGCGTTCCTGAGCCGAGAGAAGCTGACAAGAGAGGAAGCGGACGAGCTGAAAAAACTCATAGACGCTTACACGGAGGAGGAATGAGCATGAGTGAATTTCTCGGAACTCTTGTCAATATGAGCATATCCGGGGTATTGATTGCCGCAGTGATAATGCTGCTCAGAATACCGCTCAGAAAAGCTCCTCGGCGTTATTCCTACATGCTGTGGGGAATTCTCGGCATACGGCTTTTGTGTCCGTTCTCTCTGCCCAGCGCCGCAAGTCTTTTCAATCTTTTTGAAACCGAAACGGATAAGGTCGGGATAACAATTACCGCAATTGTGCAGACGGACGCACAGACAGCGGCGCCGCACGTTACTGCGCAGACATCTCAGGCGGCGGCTGCCACAGACGTTTGGGAAATACTTTTCCCGGTATGGGCGGCAGGTGCGGCAGCGCTTGCGGTTTACAACATCTTTGCATATATTCGGCTTCGCAGACGTATTTCGGGCGCTGTTAATCTTCATGAAAACATATGGGAGTGCGGCAATATTCCTACTGCATTTGTTATGGGAATATTCCGTCCGAGAATTTATATTCCGTCAGGGCTTTCCGCAAAGGAACGCGAATTTATCGTTGCACACGAAAGAACCCATATCCGCCGCCTTGACTACATAATCAAGCCGTTGGCGATACTTGCGCTGTGCATTCACTGGTTCAATCCGCTGATATGGATATCGTTCTTCATGATGGTAAGGGATATGGAAATTTCCTGCGACGAACGTGCGGTAAAGGGCTTTGACCTTGAGGCAAGAAAGGAATACGCCGGTGCGCTGCTGAGCATGTCCGTTAAGCAGAACAGGCTGCCTGTCGGAGCGGCTCTCGCTTTTGGCGAAAGCAGCATAAAGCAGCGTATCAAAAGCGTTCTCAGCCCGAAAAAGCCTGCGCTGTGGATAAGTATTGCGGCTGTTCTGGTGATAATTGCGGCGGCAGTATGCCTGCTCACGGACGCAAGCGGCAAGCAGGATTCCCCCGCTCCCGACAGCGGAGTGACAAGTCTGCGGGAAACAGGCGCCGCTTCCGCAGAGGAAACTCACGAAACTGCCGAGGCAACAGAACCCGAAACCGCAGATACTCCGACTGATGTAACGCCCGTTCAGCTTGACGAAGCTAACGCAGCTCAAACAGTCAATGCGGTTCTGAACAGCCTTACGCTTACGAAAAACACAGACGGAAGCATGACGGCAATGCTGGCAATGCCCGTTGAAATACCGTCTGACCCGGAGGGGAAAACCAAGCTTTATCTCACAATGAGTGCAGATTACTATCTCGGCGAGGGAACATATTCGAACGAACGGCTGCTGGATATGGACGACACGCTGCAGCCCGATGAGCGGCGAAGCTTTGATGTTCTTTCCTCGGGCGATGAGCGGCAGTTCCGGCTGATAATGCTTCGGGCGGCGTTCATGACGGAAACAGAGCCCGGGGCGTATCGTGAATATTATGCGGACTATGTGCAGCTTTCTGAGCCGAATGTGCAGGGCAGCGAGCTTGCGCCCTCGTCCGTAAACCTCAATTCCACTGCGGTACACTATTACTTTTCCGGAGATGACTTCACGATAACCTTCGGCGTTCTGCCCGAACTAACCTTGAGCGAACCAGATGAAGAAAATCACACAGCCGGTATTCAGACGATACCTGTCATGAAAGACGGAGCGCAGGTGGGAACGCTGAATATTTATCCGTTCGGCACTGATGAGCTTTCAGAAACAGACACCGCTGCGGATAAAATGCCTATGCAGGTATTTTCAACGATAGCGCTGTCAAGCATGATGAATTACGGTGAGGGCTACCATGTCGTGAGCAGTACAGCCACAAGCAGCAATGCGGTGTCATATCC
>CAYRLM010000176.1:0-4936 GCA_964425035.1 uncultured Ruminococcus sp. | reverse complement strand
CCGTTTTTCAGGAACGGCACGGGGTGCTTCTTGTCCACCACTCCGGTGAACAGCAGCGGCTGTATTTCTCGGGCGAAGAACGCACGGTAGAATGCGTCCTCCTCCGGCGACAGCGCAGAGGGGTCGATATGCTCGATACCGCAGACTTTTAGCCCGGTCATGATGTCGGAATACGCCTTGTCCTTTATCGGCAGCAGCTTCTTTACCTGACGGGATATTTCCGTAAGCTGTTCCTTTGCGGTCATGTTGGTCTTGTTTTCGGTGTCCTTGCTGTCGAAAAGCATCTTGTCGTGCAGACTGCCCACTCTTATCATGAAGAACTCGTCGAGGTTGGAGCAGAATATCTGCACGAAGCGCAGCCGTTCAAACAGCGGCGTATCTTCGTCAAACGCCTCCTCTAGCACTCTGGCGTTGAATTTAAGCCACGAAAGTTCACGGTTGTCATAAAATTTTCCGCCCATATCATATTCCTTTCACTCTAAACCAATGCCGCCTGTAATTTTTTACAGACGGCATAAAATATCAAAGAATTACTTTTTTAATTCAAGAGAAGCCTTAATAAATCCGTTGAAGAGGGGGTGAGGTCTGTTGGGTCTGCTCTTGAATTCCGGGTGGAACTGAACGGCAACGAACCACGGGTGTACGTCCTTGGAAAGCTCAACAATCTCAACCAGCTTTCCGTCGGGGGAAAGTCCCGCAAATTTCAGACCCTTTGCGGCAAGCTGCTCGCGGTATGCGTTGTTGAACTCGTAACGGTGGCGGTGGCGCTCGTAAATAAGTTCCTCTCCGTAAAGCTCACGGGATAAGGAGCCTTCGTCAAGCTTGCAGGGGTAAAGACCCAGACGCATTGTGCCGCCCATGTCTACGCCCTTTTGGTCGGGCATTATGTCAATGACGTCGTACTGATGTTCGCCGAATTCGGAGGAGCTTGCGCCCTCAAGTCCTGCCACATGCCGTGCAAACTCGATAACAGCCATCTGCATTCCGAGGCAAAGACCGAGGTAGGGCTTCTTGTTCTCTCTTGCGTAGCGGACTGCCTCTATCTTGCCCTCGATTCCTCTGTCGCCGAAGCCGCCGGGGACGATTATGCCGTCAACGCCGCCGAGAAGCTTGCCGGAGGTTTGGGGATTTACCTCCTCGGAGTTGATAAGCTCGATATGCACGTTCGCACCGTTGGCGGCGCCTGCGTGTCTTATGGATTCCATAACGGAAATGTATGCGTCAGGCAGCGCAACATACTTGCCGACAAGACCTATGGTCAGCGGCTTGTTTGCGGTTTCCTGCATATGAACCATGTTCTTCCACTCGGTGAGGTCGGGTACTCTGTCCTCAAGGCCGAGGTGATGGCAAACTGAGTGTGCCAGACCCGCTTCCTCAAGCATCAGCGGAACGGCATACAGGGAAGAAGCGGTGAGGTTCGGGATAACGTCCTCTTTGCGGACGTTGCAGAAGCTTGCCACCTTGTCCATCATATCCTGAGGGATTTCGCAGTCGCTGCGCAGCACCAGCACGTTGGGCTGGATACCTATGGAGAGAAGCTCCTTAACGCTGTGCTGCGTGGGCTTTGTTTTCAGCTCATTGCTGCCGGAGATGAACGGGAGCAGGGTAACGTGGATATACAACACGTTTTCTCTGCCGACGTCGTTGCTCACCTGTCTGATAGCTTCAAGGAACGGTGTGGATTCGATATCGCCGACCGTGCCGCCTATCTCGGTGATAACCACGTCCGCAGCCTCGGCGCCGCTGTTTGCGACGCGGTAAATGCGATCCTTTATCTCATTGGTGACATGGGGAATTACCTGAACAGTGCCGCCGAGATAATCGCCGCGGCGCTCCTTGTTGAGTACTGTCCAGTAGATTTTGCCTGTGGTGACGTTGCTGTTCACCGACAGGTTCTCGTCGATAAAGCGCTCATAATGACCGAGGTCGAGATCCGTTTCCGCACCGTCGTCGGTGACGAACACCTCGCCGTGCTGATAAGGACTCATAGTACCCGGATCAACGTTAATATACGGGTCGAACTTCTGGATAGTTACCTTGTAGCCTCTCATTTTGAGCAGACGTCCCAGTGACGCAGCGGTTATTCCCTTGCCAAGACCTGACACGACACCGCCGGTGACGAAAATATACTTTGCAGCCATTTGTGACCTTCCTCCGAATTCAGCCCGGAATTTGCGATCCCGGATCTGGTTCCTTTGTTCTAAAAACATATCTGTTAATATTATACCACTGTATCTTCTTTTTTTCAAGTGGTATTTCTGCTAAATTCATAATAATATTTGTAGTGCTACAATAGATATTGGGCAAAGAAAGAGAAAAAGGTTGAGGGATAGGGCAAAAAGTGATAAAACAAACACTTGCGTTTGTTTTAGATTAGAAGTCATTGTGCATACGGACAATTATATCATGACCTGCGGTCATGAGCAAATGATTCATCGGAGCAAAAGCGCACATTTTAGGCAGCGCCGAAAGCGTTATGCGCATGAGATGAAAACCGCCGAAAAATCACGGCTACTTCCAGTTCCTGTCGTAGCTTGGCGTTTCCAGCATGGGATTTGAGGTGGTGTGGCGCTTTCTGCGCTTTACCGACACATAGTCGGCGATATTGAACGGCTTTTTCTCCGGCGTGCTGCGGTACTGCTCAAGGTAGTATTTCAACGCCGCCTCCAGCCGCTTTGTTCTGCCGAACCAGCCGTCTATCTGAATTCTGTCAAGCTTTTCAAACCCTCGCCTGTCAAGCTCCGGGCTGTCGAAGAGCAGGTGGTCGTCCTCGCTGACATGGTAGCCAAGGCGGTCGGTTTCGCAGAGGTAATATCTCACCTCACCGCAGACAGTCAGCGAAAACGGCGAGCTTTTCGGGTCGCGCACTATTTCTTTCATGCCGGAAAACGGCGCAAAATACAGCCTGCGAAGTATCACAAGCTCCGAGTAATTGCGGTACTCCCCTGCGTAAAGGCTGAAAACAACTCCGTCGGGAAGAATGTCGAGATAAGTAAACCTTGAATGTCGGCGGTCAAGCTTGTAGCAGAAATACGCCGCAGTGAATACGGTCACGGTTCCCATGAAAACGCAGCCGGCTATCACCGCCGCCATCAGCAGCAGAAGCTCCTTTGAAGCGCCTGAGCTGAAATTCAGGAGGATATTTACGGCGCAGAAAACAGAAATACCCAAAAGCGGCACGGCGGTTGTGACAACAATCGCTTTCAGCCGCCGCCGATATTTTGTTGTATCTGCGTGGAAGAAATAATCCATACTGCTCTCCTAAATTCAAAGCTTGCCGACGGAGCTTCTGCTTCGCAAACGAAATTTTTGTAAGGCTAAACTACATTTATTGTACCACATTCAGCCAATTCCGTCAATACCTTATTCCTCCGGCGGTATTGCGGCAAAGCTGCTGTCAATCGTGATGACGCAGGAAAGCTCCGGGTGCTGCTTGTGTACGAAGCGGCTTATTTCGTCACGGAGTTCGGCCTCGTTCATGCCAAGCTCCTTTGGTAAAACCACGTCAAAATACGCTTTACGGCAATCTCCGCAGCCTACCAGCCGCAGGTCGTGTATCGATATTCTGTCGTCAATCAGCTTTACCGTCTGTTCCAGTTCTCTGCGGATATCTCCCACGGCGGAGCCGTTTGTTACCACCGGGTCGAAATGCACCAGCATGTTCACTCCGTCCTCATGCAGAAAATCATGCTCGATGTTGTCTATTACCTCATGGCTGAGTATAACGTCCTGCTCCGCCGCCATTTCGACATGCACCGTGGCGAATTTTCTGCCATGACCGTAATCATGCACTATAAGGTCGTGAGTTCCGAGCACTCCGGGGTAGGCGAGTATTTTTTCCCGTATCTTTTCCGCAAGCTCCGGCGAGGGCGCACAGCCAAGCAGCGGACTCAGTGCGTCACGCACCAGCCCCGCACCGCTGAACAGGATAAACGCCGCCACCAGCACCGCCATCACACCGTCCAGCTCAACCCCGGAATAATGCGAGATGACAGCCGCCGCCAGTACCGCCGCAGTGGAAATGCAGTCGTTGCGGCTGTCGGCTGCCGCCGTGATGAGCGTTTGGGAATCTATCCTGCGGCCAAGAATGCGGTCGAATATCATCATGCCGAGCTTGACGGCAACGGAAGCGCCGAGCACCGCCGCGGACAATGCCGTAAATTCCACGGGCTGCGGCGTTATTATGCGCTCTATTCCGCTGCGGAGAAGCTCCACTCCGATAACTATCACAAGTATCGCCACCACAAAGCCCGAAATATATTCGTACCGTGCATGACCGTAGGGGTGTTCCTCGTCCGGACGCTTTTCGGAGAGCCGAAAGCCTATCAGACTTACCACGCTGGAGGAGGCGTCCGAGAGGTTGTTTGCGGCGTCCGCCATGATTGAAACACTGCCCGAAAGCAGACCGGCGGTGAATTTCCCCGCACACAGCAGGGCGTTGCAGATTATTCCCACCCACCCGGCAAGCTTGCCGTACCGAGTACGTTGTTTTTCTTCCATTATTTACACCCCGTTTCAGAATTTTGCTTTATCTGATAGTATATCACAAGGGTAATTTGTTAGTCAAGCGCAACGGCAGAGAAAAAGAGTTTGATAAACAATTATTGCAGATATAATTACAGTATATTATAAACAGAGAAATTAATGCAAGTCTGCCAATGATATTGTACTCGAAAGGCAGAAAGAAATTGGAGATGAGAAAGGAAGTCCTATCTCTCATGAACAGTATAACACAAGAGATGAAGTTTCGTCAAACTCTTATTAAATATGCAGAAAAACACTGAGTGAAACGAACCGGTCTATAAGCCCAATCTTTGTTTCAGACTACCGCTGAAAAGCTCGGTATTTGTCACAAGCCGATTTGCACTTATACCCCAAGACACGCAGACTTGCCGCAAAAATCCCTCGCACGGGACAAAGCGTTCACGAAACGAGA
>CAYRLM010000175.1:0-4958 GCA_964425035.1 uncultured Ruminococcus sp. | reverse complement strand
TATCTCTCAACTATTTTTTTCTCCTTTTTGTCCAATATCTATTGTAGCACTACAGGGGCGTATACAAAAAGGAGAAGCCTCCCCTTGATTTATCTGAAAATATGGTGTATAATATAGAATGTACTATTGTGCGTATCGACATTTTTTACAGGAGAAAACAAATGGATAATTTTATACAGGCTGATATTTATACCTCATCTCAGGCTATAGACGGAATTACCGGGGCGCTTCAGGATTACGGCATAACAGGCTTCATAATCAGCGACAGTGCGGATTTCGAGAGCTTTCTTGCCGACAAGAACGCCAATTGGGATTACGTTGACGATGAGCTGATGGGGCTGAGCAAGGTTGAGCCGCATATAACTATTTACGTCCACGACAACGCTCAGGGTGCGGAAACCCTCGCTGCGATACGTTCGCTCATCGAGGGCTGGAAGCGGGGCGATACAGACGGATATTACGGAAATATCCGCATGGAGCTTGCAAATGTTAAGGAAGAGGATTGGGCAAACAACTGGAAGAAGTACTACAAGCCCTTCCGTGTAGGCAAAACCCTTGTTATAAAGCCGTCATGGGAGGAAGTGACCCCTGCTCCCGGCGACCGTATTCTGGAAATAGATCCGGCTTCGACATTTGGAACAGGTCAACACCATACGACAAAGCTTGTCATGGAGGCTCTGGAGGAAACGGTGCAGCCGGGCGACAGAGTGCTTGATCTCGGCTGCGGCAGCGGTATTCTGTCGATAGCGGCGCTGCTTTTCGGCGCCGAAAGGGTCGCCATGTGCGATATTTTTGAGAATGCGGTAAAGACCGCTTCCGAAAATGTGGAAAAGAACCGCTTCACCCATGAGCAGTATTCGGCTTACTGCGGCAATATAATCGACGACGCTGCGCTGCGTGAAAAGCTCGGCACGGGCTATGACGTGGTGTGCGCAAATATCGTTGCGGACGTCATAATCGGCATGAGCCCGCTGTTCGGCGGCTTCATGAAGCGGGACGGAGTTCTTCTTGTATCCGGCATAATAGACGAGCGCATGGACGAGGTGACTGCGGCACTCTCCGAAAACGGCTTCACTGTAAAGGAAAGCCGCAGCGAAGAGGGCTGGAACTGCATTATCCTGACGAGATAACAAAAATTCCCGCTGCCGCATATAATGCCGCAGGAGGCGGTATTTATGCAGTTTCTGTACGTTTTTTCGCTGATGTTCCTGTCGATATTCGGGCTGGCTATGCTGATAAGGGCTGCGGCGTGTGCGCTGATGTCCCACGGTTTGCGGCGGCATGATGTGTATGTTCTCAGCGGCGAGGATATCGGCGGATTTGTCGAGCAAATGCGCAGAAGTCCGTTGGTCGCACGGGTGGTGGTTATCTCCGCCGGGAACGAGTGGGACGAGGAAGCTCGGCGGCTGGCAGGGAAGTACGGCAATGTATTATATATAAAGACAGAGCGGTGATGATTTGGACAACGAAACGGCTGCCACACTATCCGGAACGGTAGAAGGCGTGATATATTCAAACGAAGAGAACGGCTACACCGTAGCCGACCTCGACTGCGGCGGCGAGCTGGTGACTGTCGTGGGGGTTCTCGGCGATGTACGAGAGGGCGAGGAGCTGACGCTGATGGGAGAGTACATAAACTCCCCGAAATACGGCAGGCAGTTCAAGGCAGAGGTCTGCGAGAGAAGTCTGCCCAAGAACGAGAGCGCCGTGCGGAAGTTTCTGGGCTCGGGGGTAATTGCGGGCGTGGGGCCCGCCATGGCGAAAAAAATCGTCACGGCATTCGGCGGCAAAGCATTGGAGATAATAGAAAACGACCCCGCGCAGCTTTCCGCCGTCAAGGGAATAACCACCGAGAGCGCTCTCAAAATAGGCGAGGAATTTCGCAGAATAGCCGGGCTGCGCAAGGCGGTGACATATTTTGCTCGTTACAGCCTTCCTTCTGCGGTGGTTGCCGCCGCATGGAAGCAGTTTGAGCTGCACACCGTTCAGGCTGTCGAGGACAATCCGTGGTGTCTTTGCGGCACGGGAATAGAACTGCCGTTCCGTGAGGCAGACAGGCTGGCAAGGGATATGGGGCATGAGATGGACAGCGAGGAGCGCATTCTCGCAGGGATAATCTGGTGTCTGCGCACAAATGCCGCAAACGGGCATACATGTGTGCGTGAGAATGACCTTTCCGAAACGGTGACATACGAACTGAATGTGACCGAGAAGCAGTTCTGGAACGGGCTTATGCTGGCGGAGCAGCGCTGCGAGGCTGTGCGCTGCGATAAATATGATGACAAGTATGTGTTCCTGACGGAGTACTACCGTGCGGAATGCTACATAGCCGAAAAGCTGGCGGAGATGATAAAGCGCAGCGACTGCGGCGATGTGGATTATTCGGAGGAGATAGCGGGAATAGAGTGGGAGCAGGGGATACAGTATGAGAAGCTCCAGCGAGAGGCTATAAGCGGCTGTATGAACAATCATGTGTTTATACTCACCGGAGGCCCCGGCACGGGCAAGACCACTACCCTTAACGCCGTGATATCCCTCTGCCGCCGCCGCAAGCTGAAAATGAAGCTCGCTGCACCCACGGGGCGTGCGGCAAAGCGAATGGCAGACCTCACGGGCGCTCCGGCGCAGACGATACACAGGCTGCTGGAGGTGGATTTTTCCGCTTCGTCGCATTCCTTCAAGCGCAGGGAGGAAAACCCTCTGACCTGCGACGTGCTGATAATAGACGAGATGTCTATGGTGGACACGCTGCTGATGGAGTCGCTGCTCCATGCGATAAGACCGCGCACAAGGCTCATCATGGTGGGCGACAGCAATCAGCTTCCGTCAGTCGGGGCGGGGAACGTCCTGCGTGACCTTATTTCGGTGGGAAGAGTACCTACCGTGGAGCTCAAGGAGATATTCCGGCAGGCGGCACAGAGCCTTATCGTCACAAACGCCCACCGTATAGTTCGGGGAGAAATGCCTGTGCTGGACGACCGCCGCAGCGACTTTTTCTTCATGCCCACTCAGTCGGAGGAGGAAACGCTGAGGCTTGTGATAGAGCTGTGCAAGACCCGTCTGCCAAATACCTACGGCTATTCGGCGCTGGAGGATATTCAGGTTTTATGCCCGTCAAGAATAGGCACGGTAGGCACGCAGAACATCAACAAGGAGCTTCAGCTGGCGCTTAATCCCCCGGCGAAGAACCGTCCGGAGGTGAAGTACGGAAATGCGCTGTTCCGCACGGGCGACAAGATAATGCAGACCAGAAACGATTACGACGCAGAGTGGCGCAGGGGGGCGGAGCTTTCCCACGGAATATTCAACGGAGATATCGGCATAATACGGCGGGCGGACAAGGTTAATTCCAAGCTGGATATAGATTTTGACGGACGAATGACCACCTATGACGGCGACATGATGAAGCGCATAGAGCATGCCTATGCGGTGACGATACACAAAAGTCAGGGCAGCGAGTATCCTGCGGTGATAATACCGCTGCCGAACGGCATGGACAGGCTCACCTACCGTAATCTGCTCTACACCGCCGTTACCCGTGCAAAGAGCATACTTATCCTCATAGGAACAAAGGCAAAGGTGCAGAGCATGGTGGAGAATGACCGCAGAATGCTGCGCTATTCCTGCCTGAAGCCTATGCTGGAGGATATGTTCGTATGAAGCCGTGGGAGCTGCGGCGTACTGCGGCGGCGATATTTTTCCCGAACCGCTGTCCGTTCTGCGATGAGCTGATAGGCGTAAGGGAGTTTTGGTGCGCTACGTGCTTTGAAAGGCTGCACTTTTTGGACGACCCCGGAGAAATACCGGACGGCTCGGACGATTTCACCGCAGTATGCGCATACAGCGGCAGGGCGAGAACGGCGGTGCTGCGCCTGAAAAAGGGCTATTACCGATATTCGGCGGACGCTTTCGCAGTGCTTATCGCCGAGAATGCCGCAGAACAGATACGCAATTCGGATATTATCACCGCCGTTCCCACAGGGAGGAAGCGCCGCAGGGAGCTGGGCTATGCCCAGAGCGAGCTTATCGCCCGTACTCTGGCCGAAATCACCGGAAAGCCGTTTCGCAGGCTGCTGACCGCATTGCCGGGAAAGCAGGAGCAGAAGCGGCTCAGCGCAGAGCAGCGCCGCGAGAACGCCCTAAAATCCTATCGGCTGATTAAAAACGCCGACGCCAAGGGAATGCGTGTGCTGGTGATTGACGACGTATGCACCACCGGGGCAACGCTTTCGGCTGCCGCAGGGCTTCTCAGGAGCGCCGGGGCGGTTTGCGTTTCGGCGGCGGTATTTGCCAAAACGCTAAATCGCCGGGTTTGATTTTTTAATATATTTTACAAATAAAGGATAACATTTGATGACAACTAAAGTAACTGCCGCAGAATTGGCGGCACAGAAGGAATACGCCCGTAAGGTAAGGGAGCTGAACTGCGCCTGCGAGCAGCCGCCCGTGGCGCATGTCCACAGCTTCGGCTGCCAGCAGAACGTCAGCGACGGCGAGAAAATAAAGGGAATGCTGGCGGAAATGGGCTACGGCTTCTCGAACACGGCGGACGGTGCGGATTTGGTGCTTTTCAACACCTGTGCGGTGCGTGAAAATGCGGAGGACAGGGTGTTCGGCAATCTCGGTGCGCTGAAGCATAACAAGAAGCTGAACCCGGATATGCTCATAGGCGTATGCGGCTGCATGGTGCAGCAGGAGCACATCACCGAACGAATAAAAAAGAGCTTTCCGTATGTCGATATGGTGTTCGGCACGCATGTGCTGCATACACTGCCGCAGCTGATATACGAGGCTTTGACAACGCATAAGCGGCAGATTTCCGTTCCGCAGACAGACGGCGTTATCGCAGAGGGACTTCCGCTGCGCCGTGAGAGCCGCATAAAGGCAAGCGTTCCGATAATGTACGGCTGCAATAATTTCTGCACCTACTGCATTGTGCCGTATGTGCGGGGGCGGGA
>CAYRLM010000174.1:0-4976 GCA_964425035.1 uncultured Ruminococcus sp. | reverse complement strand
TTATGAAAGAGTTTTTTCACAGCGTCAGATTTAAGATATTAATATGCATTGCGGCGCTGCTGCTGGGACTCATGACCTATGTTGCGGTAGCCGCAGGTACGCAGACCTTGCCCGAGCAGGTTATCAATACGGTAACCTATCCGTTCGTGACTGCGGCGAACGCAATTTCAAACGGCGTAAACGGCTTCATCGACAAGCTGGTGAACGCCGATACCTATAAGGCGCAGAACGACGAACTGAGGGAGCTTGTCACGCAGATGTACGAGCGTTCCGCAGACTATGAAGAGCTTCAGCGGGAGAACGACCAGCTGCGTGAAATGCTGGATTTGAGCAAGGAGCATACGGATTTCGTGTTCTCCGAGCCTTGCAGCATTATCGCCAGAAACGCAAACGATATTTACGGCGGCTTTACGATAAATCAGGGCAGCAGCTCCGGAATATCGCTCAACGACCCCGTGATAACCTCCGTGGGGCTTATCGGCAGAGTGACTGAAATTGCCGTAAATTACGCAAAGGTATCAACGATACTTTCGCCGCAGGTCAATGTCGGAGTTTACACCCTGCGCACAAAGGCAACGGGAGTTATCGAGAACGACCTTGCCACTGCGGAAAACCGGCAGTGCCTCATGAGCCAGATACTCAAGGACGCCGACATAGTTCCCGGCGACGTGATAGTCACCGCAGGTCAGAGCGGACTGTTCCCGGAGGGGCTGATGATAGGCACCGTGACAGAGGTCTACAACGACCCGAACGGTCTGTCGAAGCATGCGATAATCGAGCCTATGGAGGACTGCTTCGCCGTCACCTCGGCATATGCGGTAATTGATTTCGACGGAAAGGGTCTGTCCTTTGACACTGCTGACTAGGGGGCGTCATGGTAAATAAAATATCCAGAACAAAGGCACGCACCAGAAAGGCGAGGCTGTGCGTATTCATGCGCTGGCTGTGCTATTCGCTGGTGCTGCTTTTCTTCTATCTGTGGGAGGTCGCTCCGCTCATTCGGGGCTGGTGTCCGCTCCTGATTATACCTCTTGCAACCGCCGTTGCCATGTTCGAGGGAGAATTTGCGGCAGGAATATTCGGCGTGTTCTGCGGATTTATGCTGGATATCGCCAGCGGAACGCTTATCGGATTTTCGTCGCTGCTGCTGCTTGCCGTCTGCCCGACGATATCGCTGCTGGGACAGTTCTGGCTTAAAACAAGCTGGCTGACGCATTTGGTGCTTAATACAATTTCGGCAGTGCTTATGTGTTCCATGGATTTTCTGTTCCTGCACTGGGTTTGGGAGCGTGAAAGCTCCGGCATATCGTTTGTACATTCGCTGCTGCCCGCTTATCTGTGGGCGGTGATACTGTCAATTCCCGTGTATTTACTTGTGCGGCTGATATCGAACAAATTCCGCCCCAAGGAGGAGCGCCGTCTGGAGGAAGCCGCCGCAGACAAGGCGGACGAGGAAGAGTGAGATTATCGGTTTTACGGCGGCGGTGCGGCTGTATGAACCTTTGTCCGAGGTGATGATATGTCCAAATTTTCAAATATTCTGCGTTCCGCGATACTTGCGGCGGCGGTAATTGCGGCGGCGTTCCTCTGCGGACTGCGGCTGCTTGAGATACAGATAGCCGACGGCGGAAAATATCTTTCAATGACCCAGAATTCTTACACGGCGGAGCAGGATATAGAGGCGGCAAGAGGAAAGATAGCCGACAGCACGGGAAAGATACTCAACACAAATCAGCTTAACTGCAGCGTTAATCTGCAAAAGGCGAGCCTTGTTTCCGGCACGGAGAACGAGGTCATATACAGGATACTCTCGGTTCTTACGGACAAGGGCGAGGAGTGGAACGAATCCCTGCCGATAACGAAGGAGCAGCCCTACCGTTTCGCCGACGACCGAGAGAACGCCGTTGACTCCCTAAAGAAGCGGCTGGGGCTGGGAGCCTATGCCACGGTAGAAAACTGCATCAATGCGCTGTACGAGAATTACGAAATATCCGACAAATACGAAGAGCCTATGCGCCGTTATATCGCCGGAGTGCGCTATGAGATGGAGCTGATGGACTTCAGCTATCAGAACAAGTTCGAGATAGCCTCCGGGCTGTCCGACCAAACGGTTCTGGAGCTGAAGGAGCTGTCGGCGCTTATGCCCGGCATGGAGATATCCGAGGGCTGGGACAGGATTTATCTTGACGGCACGACAGCGCCGCATATAAGGGGAACCGTCGGTGCGATATCTGCGGAAAAATACGCCGAGCTGAAAAGCTCCGGCTACACCATGAACGACATCATAGGTCTATCGGGTATCGAGTCGGCGCTGGAAAGCACCCTGCGGGGCGAGAGAGGCACCCGTGAGATAACACGCGACTCCAACGGCGTAAAGATATCCGACGAGATAACAAAGGAACCGCAGGCGGGAAATTCCGTAATGCTCACCATAGACTCCGACTTCCAGAACATGGTGGCAGACATACTTCAATACCACATGGACTTCCTGCATTCGCCGTATTACACCACCGCTATGGACTCCACCCTCCGAGGAAACCAGACAGAGGTAGGCTCGGCGGTTGTGCTGAACGCCAAGGACGGTTCGGTGCTTGCAATGGTGTCTATACCCGGATATGACCTGAACGACCTTGTGGAGGATTACAGCTCGGTTCTCAATGCGGAGAATTCTCCGCTGCTGAACCGTGCGATAAACGGCGAATACCGCCCCGGCTCTACCTTCAAGACGATAACCGCCACCGCAGGGCTTGCCGAGGGAGTTATCGACGCTTCAACCCTGATAACCTGCGGCGGCGAATATATGTATTACGCTCCGAGCTATACGCCGGGCTGCACCGGGGTTCATGGGTCTATAACCGTGCAGTACGGTCTGAAAAATTCCTGCAACATATTCTTCTATGAAACCGCAAGGCGTATGGGTATCGAAAAGCTTGACTACTGGGCGGCGAAGTTCGGTATCGGTCAAGACCTTGGGTTCGAGCTGCCTATGTCAACCGGGCGCATGACTTCTCCGGAGCTGTTCGACAAGCTGGGCATAGAGTGGAACGCCAGCGATACCATTCAGGCGGGAATAGGTCAGTCGGAAACGCTGCTTACTCCGCTTCATCTCGCAACGCAGGCAATGACAATCGCAAACAACGGCGTGAGATATCGTCCGCATATCGTAAAGGCGGTGTACAATTACGACTTCACGGAGCTTATCAGCGAAACTCAGCCTGAGGTCATGGAGGATTTCTCCGAGGGCATGGACGACATATTCGCCGAGGTCAAGGCGGGAATGAAGCTTGTAAGCGAGAATGCGAATTTCCTGCTGGACGGCGGCTGGTACAATATTTACGACTACAAGGGTATAGGCAAGGAGAACGTCTGCACCAAGACCGGAACTCCCGAGGTCATTGCGATGACAAAGTTCAATTCAACCATTCTGGGCTTTTATCCGGCGGACGACCCTGAGATAGCCTTCGGTATCTGCCTTGAAAACAGCGAATACAGCAGACATGTGGCGTGCAATATCATTTCCGCCTACATCACCGGAGAATTTAACCCGGTATATGACGAAGAGGGCAACGCTATGTATCCTCTGGGAGAATCCAACCTTGCAAAGAAACAGGCAAGCGCAGAATAACGCCTATGATATCAAAAGTACCGCACCGGCTTTTGCCGATGCGGTATTTTATCATGACAAATCGTCAGTTTGTCCCGTTGTTCAGCTTGTTTGCAAATGCGGTCAACGCAAGGACAAAAGGAGGTATTTTAAGCTGTGTTTCCGCAGCATTGTCGGCGGCAATTGCGTCGGGAGTCAGCGACTCTTCATTGCGAAATATTCGTTCTTCGATCATCAGCCCTGCTTGAGCTTGAAGGAAAGGCAGTCGGTACACTGACATACCGTGGGGTCAGCCTCGTGTGTGCCGACCTCTATCTTGTCGAGAGAGCAGTATTCACCGCAGCAGCAGTGATGTTCACAGTTGTGGATAGTACAGCCGATGTGCTTGTTTGCAAATTCAGTTCCCATTGTATTAATTCCTTTCTCATATCTGTGCGGCGTTTTTGCCGTGATGATATTATTTGCGGCCGCAGGCCGATTATTCATATCCATACGGTTGACATTGACGGTAATTTGTGATATCATATAAATAAATTAAGGCAATTAAAATTTCTCGAAAATAACAGAAAAATGTGAGGTGCGGCATGGAGCAGAATACCAAAACCGATAAAAAGCTGGTTCGCAGAGGAAGCTTTCGCACAGCGTACAATAACGAGGATAAGCTGATTATCATATGCGCTGCGGGAGCGGTTCTGTGCGTTGCAATGTTCATTGTCGGACTTTCCGTGTTCGGTGAACCGGAGGATTTTCTAGGCTTTATGAGCAGCGTGTTTTGGATAATTCCGGCGGTGGTATGCGTTGTGTGCATTCCCGTGGTGGTATACGGAAGAAACTGCACCTACAATGCCGGCGAAACCGAGCTTGAGCTGAACACCCCGCACGGCAGCGATTACCTCTATTACAGCGATATTTCCGAGGTCGTCTATAAGCCGATGTACCTTTTCAAAAAGCAGCGGGGATTTCTCGTCACCGTTGTCACGGGAGTGCGGGATTTCACGTTCCGTTACATTTTTGACGGCGAGGATCTGAAAAAGCCGGAGCATACGCCGTTCTATCTTCTTGAGGTCAATTCCGGCTTACGTCAGCCCGAAACCGGGGACAGCGAACTCTCAGCGGCTATCATGGCGCAGTTTGCGGTAATGCAGGAGCGGCAGGAGGACAGGCTCTCGAAGAAGCGTCCCAAAAAAACATGGAAGAATTTGTTCGACGATTAAAAACGAAATCTACGGAGCTCTGATTTTCGCTTCCGGTTCAGCAATTCTGCCGTTTCGAGCTGCCGAGCCTGTTTGCTCTGCTTCTGCTGTTCGGTTTTCTTCTATTGTAGTGCTACAATAGATATTGGACAAAAAGGAGAAAAAATAGTTGAGAGATA
>CAYRLM010000173.1:0-4980 GCA_964425035.1 uncultured Ruminococcus sp. | reverse complement strand
GATGAAGGAATTCAACTGGTGCGACCTCACATGGGACAAGAGAATGTTACCCGACCCCAAGGCTATGCTTGACAGACTGAAAGCAAAGGGTTTGGATATCTGTGTATGGATAAACTCCTATATCGCACAGCGCTCCTCTATGTTCGACGAGGGCGTAAAGGGCGGCTACTTCCTCAAGACAAAGGACGGCAGCGTATGGCAGGGCGATATGTGGCAGCCCGGCATGGCTATCGTGGACTTCACCAATCCTGCCGCATGCGAGTGGTACAAGGGTAAGCTGCGCAAGCTCTGCGAGATGGGCGTAAATGCGTTCAAGACAGACTTCGGCGAGCGTATCCCCACAAAGGATGTCGTTTACTACGACGGCAGCGATCCCTACAAAATGCACAACTATTACACCTACCTCTACAACAAGACCGTATTTGAGGTTCTTGAGGAATTCTACGGCAAGGACAAGGCATGCCTGTTCGCACGTTCCGCCACCGTCGGCGGTCAGCAGTTCCCGGTACATTGGGGCGGCGACTGCTTCTCCAACTACGAGTCCATGTGGGAAACGCTCCGCGGCGGACTTTCTCTGTGCATGAGCGGCTTCGGATATTTCAGCCACGACATTTCCGGCTTCGAGGCTCAGGGTACTCCCGACCTGTACAAGAGATGGTGCGCATTCGGACTTATGTCCTCTCACTCCAGACTTCACGGCAACAGCTCCTACCGTGTTCCGTGGAACTTTGACGAGGAGAGCTGCGATGTTCTCCGCCACTGGACAAAGCTCAAGGGAAAGCTTATGCCGTACCTCTTCGCACAGGCTAACAAGACCCACCTCACAGGTATACCGATGATGAGAGCTATGGTCATGGAATACTCCGACGATCCTGCAACGCTTTCTCTCGACCGCCAGTACATGCTGGGCGATAATCTGCTTGTAGCGCCCGTATTCAACGAAGAGGGCATTGCGGATTTCTATGTGCCTGCCGGCAGCTGGACCGATATCCAGAGCGGAAAGGTATATGAGGGCGGTAAGTGGTATTCCACCAAGAACAACTACTTTGAAATGCCTGTTCTTGCCAAGCCCAACAGCATTGTTGCATACGGTAACTTTGAGCGTGCATTCACATACAGCTACGGTGACAAGGCTGATATCGTGATCTACCAGCTTGAGGACGGCAAGACCGCCGAAACCAAGATATACGACGCAGACAGCAATGTAGTCCTGACAGTCAAGGCTGTACGCAACGGCGACACCATTAAGGTAACAGCCGAGGGCAGTGCTAAGGATTACACAGTAAGAAGCGCAGAGGGTCTTAAAATCGAAATGTAATACTAAAGACCGTCGAAAAAGCCCCGTTGGGGCTTTTCCGCCGAAACATCCCAGCCGCGCGCACTCACTGTCGGCTTCGCCGCCAGTTCGCACACTTGCTGGGATAGAAGTGTTTTTTGCCTCGGCAAAGCTGAGGCAAAAAACGGATTTTAATAGCCTGCTTCGCAGGCTAAATAAACTTTTTCGACAAGCTGAAATCTCCTCGACCGGGGGAGATTTCATATTAAAAAACCGCCTTTTCAAAATCGGAAAGGCGGTTTTTCGTTTATGGTTCAAGGCGTTTTCCTAACATTTCAATCAATTCAAAAGCTATATATGCAATGCGTGATTTGTCGTTTGCTTCTTTTGTGTAATAATCCTTGAAGCTGCCGTCAATATATTCTCCTTGGCTCAGAACAGAATAAAATATGCGGAACTTATCCGCATTCCGTGCGGCTTTGGCAATTCTGCCGGAATTTTTGAAGCATACCGCAGCAGCGGCTGCGCATACTTTTTTGAAGCTTATATTATACCTCTTTCCCAATGAAAACAGCTGCGACAAAGACGCAGAAGCGCCTTTACCGCAGCATTTTTTTATTTGGCAGGGTCTATAAATTCTCTGTAATCATACAGATATTTCACGCCTGAAGCTACCGTCAGCGCCGCCGCAATATACATAAGAATATCGCTGATAAGCTGTATCGGGAAGCTTTCCGGCGATATTGCGCCGAACTGCGCCAGTATCCACATGAAAAGTATCACGCAGACAGCGACCATTGTCATGGCTGTTTTAAGCTTTCCCAACATTCCTGCCGGGATTACAAGCTTTTTCTCGCTTGAAGCCGCCACCAGACGAACGCCGGATACCACAAACTCCCTTGCGAGAATGAGCGCAGTCACCCATGCGCTGCACCAGCCAAGCTGAACGAAGCACACCAGCGCCGCCGCCACAAGTATCTTGTCCGCCAGCGGATCAAGGAACTTGCCGAAGCTGGTTATCATGTTGTATTTGCGGGCAATCTTTCCGTCCAGCATATCCGTAATGCTGGCGACTGCGAATACCGCCAGCGCCCAGAGATAATTCAGCGGAATATCTCCGATAAGCATGAACGCCACAAAAAACGGCACCAGTATCACACGCATAAGGGTCAGCCTGTTAGCTATATTCATACCATTTCTCCCAGCAGATTGTTGTCTACCACATCGTCAAAGCGCACTCTCACGAAATCTCCTATGCGGGGCTTCTCCGCACCCTGCGGAACGCTGAAATATATCATGCCGTCTATCTCCGGGGCGAACATTGCGCTTCTGCCGAAATAAAGCCCGCCCTCGGCGAGATACTTGTCATAGCCCTCTACAACCACCTCGTCCGTGCCGCCTATCATGCCGTTGTACAGTTCTGCAACTCGGGTGTCCTGCTGCTCCTCAAGTATCTCCTTGCGGTGCTCACGCACGTCCTCGTCCACCATATCGGGGAATGAAGCCGCAGGAGTTCCCTCCTCCTCGGAATAGGCGAAGCAGCCCATTCGCTCAAACCTCAGCTCCTCGGCAAATTCGCCCAGCTTGTTGAACTGCTCCTCCGTTTCGCCGGGGAAGCCTGTGATAAAGGTAGTCCTCAGAGTGATGCCGGGTATCTCACGGCGAAGTTTATTTACAAGCTCGCGCAGGCTGCCGCCGGTACACTTTCTGTTCATGCGCTTTAATATAGCGTCGTCACAGTGCTGCATCGGGATATCGAGATACTTCACGATTTTGTCCTGCCGCTTCATGCAGTCGATAAGCTCGTCCGTTATTCTTTCCGGATAGCAGTAAAGCATTCGTATCCACTTCAGCCCCTCTATCCCGCACAGCTTGTCCAGAAGCTCGGGCAGGGCAAGTCTGTCGTAAATGTCAAGTCCATACCGTGAAACGTCCTGTGCGATAATGACGATTTCCTTTACGCCGTCCTTTGCGAGAAGCCCCGCTTCCTCAACGATATCCTCCATCCTACGGCTGCGGTAGCGTCCCCTGATTTTCGGGATAGCGCAGTAGGTGCAGCCGTTGTCGCAGCCGTCCGCAATGCGCAGATATGCATAGTGCGGCAGCGTGGAAATTATGCGCCTGCCCTCCATGCTGTGCTCCTCTTTTTTACCGAAATAGCATACCGCAGCAGCGCCATCGTCGTGCGAAGGCTTTGCAAAATCCGTCAGCCCGTCCACGATTTCGGCAATCCTGCCGTATTCGGCTATTCCCACCACTGCGTCTACCTCGGGAAATTCCTCCGCAAACTGGTCACGGTAGCGCTCGCTCAGACAGCCGGTGACGATTATGCGCTTAATCCTGCCCTCATTCTTGAGGTCGATAAGCTCCATTATCCAGCCTATCGCCTCCTCCTTTGCGGACTGTATGAAGCCGCAGGTATTGACCAAAACTATATCAGCCATACCCGGCTCCGCAACGAATGCATATCCCCTGTCCGCTATCTTTGCCATCATCTGCTCGGCGTCCACCTGGTTCTTTGCACAGCCAAGCGACACCATTGCAACCTTTATTTTATTGCCCATTTATATTTTCTCTCCCGGTCAGTCCTCGTTCAATTCCTCGTCGGTAAGCTCCGTCAGGCGCTCCATGCAGCGCTTTATACCGCTCCAGCCGTAGCCCCTGCGCGCAAGCGCCGCCATTGTGCGGCGGCGGTCGTCGGGGTCGTCCAGCTTTTCGCTGTATTTTGTCCGAAGAAGCTGCATTATTTCCTCGTCGATATCGTCCTCGGAGTACTCTGTCAGCACGTCCTCGATGATATTCCTGTCCAGTCCCCGGCGCTGCATTTCCCACCGGGTCTTTCCCATGCCGCAGTGCTTGCCGTGTATCAGCCGCTCCGCAAGCTTACGGGCGTAATCCTCGTCGTCAATATATCCGTACTCCAGCATTGCGTCGGCAGCCGCTCTGGAGGCTTCCTCGCCATAGGTCGGCAGCAGCTTTCTGTACAGCTCGCCGTAACAGTACATGCGGCTTCCCAAAAGATAAAGCGCACGCTTCTTTGCCTTGCGCAGCTTATCCGCACGCTGAAGCTTTTCCAGCAGCTCCCCGTCCATCTCTCCGCCCTCGTAAAGGTCGTAATCCGCCACCAGTGCGCAATTAAGGAAAAAGGTTTGTCCGCTCTCCAGCTCCAGCTTGTATGTATCGCCCTTATACAGCGACAGCTCATTTATCCTGCCGCCGCTGAAGCTGTCGCAGCGGCAGTCCGACAAACGTTTCATGGATTATTCTACGTCCTCCGGTGCGAACTCCGCAAAGTCGTCCTCGTCAGCCTCGGCCGACTTCTTCCCGGATTTCTTTGCAGACTTTTCCTCGGTATCGGAAGAGCCTTCCTCCGCTTCGATTCCATCAGCTTCGTCATCGTCGCTGCTAAGGCTGTCCAGCAGTGCGGAATTCTTTGCGAACTCCTCCCGTATCTTTGCCTCTATCTCGGTGCAGACGTCCGCATTGCTCTTGAGGAAATCCAGAACCTTGTCCCGTCCCTGTCCGATCTTCATGTCGTTGTAGCTGAACCAGCTGCCGCTCTTCTTCACGATACCGAATTCAACGGCGGTGTCCACGATCTCGCCCATCTTGGAAACTCCCTGACCGTAAAGCATATCAAACTCGGCGGTCTTGAACGGCGGAGCTACCTTATTTTTTACTACCTTTACTCTGACGTGGTTTCC
>CAYRLM010000172.1:0-4982 GCA_964425035.1 uncultured Ruminococcus sp. | reverse complement strand
CTCTCGCAATGCACACACGCTGCTGCTCACCGCCCGAAAGCTGGCTCGGAAGATGTTTGGCTCTGTCGGCAAGACCTACTCTTTCAAGCGCTTCAATCGCCTCTTTTTCGTCGGGAACGCTGTGATAATACTGCGCAAGCATAACATTTTCCGCAGCCGTAAGGTAGTTTACAAGATGAAACTGCTGAAATATAAGACCAATCTTGTCCCTGCGTATACCCGTAAGATTTTTGCCGCTTTCCTTTGCAATATCCACTCCGTCGAGAAAGACCTCCCCCTTTGTGGGTTTATCCATGCAGCCGATAATGTTCATCATCGTGCTTTTTCCCGAACCCGAGGGGCCCATTATCGAAACCCATTCGCCTTTTTCGACTTTAAGGCTTACGTTATCCAGGGCATTCAGGTCGCCGTATATTTTGTAGACGTTTCTAAGCTCCAACAAACTCATATTATTCATTCTCCTTTGAGTACGAGCGCAGGGTCTATCTCCGTTGCGCTTCTGATTGGTATAAGGCAGGAAACCGCCGTTACGGCAACCGATACCAGTATGGTTATCGGAACAAGAAGCGGACGGAACGAAATGGAGCTGCTGAACACATTTATGCTGACTTCCTGCGCAAAAATAAATCCAAGAACAGAACCTATAACTCCGCCAAGTCCTCCCAACAGCATTCCCTCACCCATAAATTCCGTGATAAGGCTTTTGTTCGACGCACCGATAGCCTTACGAAGTCCGATTTCCTTTCGCCGCTCGGCAACAACCGCCGTCATGGTTGTCGCAACGCATATCATTGTAAGCGCAAGAACAACAATCGTAACCAGCAGAACCAGCGCCTGAAGCTTTGAAAGCACGGCTGTTTCCGAAGCCGTTACACGCTTAACAAGCCTTGCGCTGACCGAGGATACGTTTTCGTTTATCCTGTTCATACAAGCGTTAAGCTCATCGGAGGCTGCGGATATACTAAGCTCGCATACATCAAGGCTGCCGCTCTCTCCCGTAAGCTTTTCCATATCCGAAAGCGACATATAGACATAGTTTTCCTCCGAGCCGCCCGTCTGTAAAATGCCCGTAACCGTAAAATCAATCGAATTGTCAAAAGTATCTTCCGAAGCGTCCTCGTCTTCACGGGTATAATTAACCGTGATTTTATCGCCCGTTTTCAGCCTGAATGTTTCGGCGGCACTCGCTCCTACCATGATTTCGTTTTCTGCCGACGGGAAAGCTCCTTCAATAAGCCAGTAAGGACTTGCAGCCTTTGCTCCGTCCATATCCGTTCCCGCAGCCATTATCGGCTGTTCGTGTATTCTCACCGTTTCATAGCGGTACGGCGCAGCGCCTATAAGACCGCCGTCCGAAACAAGAGCCGCAGCTGCATTTACATCTTCAACGGTAAAGCCGTCCCCGTTCGGGGTAAGTATCATATTTGCGCCGTAGCTGCGGAACTGCGCTCCCATCTGCCTCGGAACGTCATAGTATATCGTCACAAGTCCCGAAAGCACCGTTGCGCCGATAGCAATGGACAAAAGTGCGATAATCATTCTTGAGCGCCGCCTTAAAAGCGAAGCGGTTATCATACGGAAGTACATTCTTCTTTTTGTCATAAGCGTTATGCCCCCTCTCAGTGTCCGCCGTGGAGGACTTCCGCAGGACTTAGTCTTAACAGCATTCTCACTGCCGGAATGCTTCCCGCAAGCGTCACAATAACCACAAGCACCGCAACTATCGGAATTACCATCGGACGCATTGTTATAGCCGAGCCGAACACGCTCTGCCCGATTATCTGAGCAAACCCGAAGCCCGCAAAAAATCCGATTATGCCGCCTATTACGGCAGTGATAATTATTTCCGTCAGCACAAGCAATGATACCGAACCGTTCTGTGCGCCTATCGCTTTCATAAGTCCTATTTCGCTGCTGCGTTCCATAACGCCCGCCGTAACGAGGTTGCATATTCCCAGAGCCGCTCCGACAAGGCTCAGTATGGTTATAAGCACCATAAGAAGCTCCGTTTTTTCAAGTATAGCGCCCTCCGAGTCTGCCACCTGACGGACTGCCGAAGCGACCGAGTCCGTGATGACCTCCTGTATCTGATAGCAGATAGAGCTTACATAAGCCGTACAGTACCATGTTTCATACTGCGAAATAGTAAGCGAGGACGGGTCTTTTGCCGCCTTTTCGGCAAGCTCGTTGTCGGGAGTGGTAAGAGCGCTGACTTCAATGCTGTCGATTTTGCCGTCCAAATTCGCAAGCGCCTGCGCAGTATTAAGCGGCACAAAAAGCTGCTCGTCCTCATCTCCGCCGGCGTCATATACGCCGACAACCCGCAAATCCATATCGCAGGCGCTTCCGCTGACGTGAAGAGTATCGCCGGATTTAACGCCTGTCTTTTCCGAAAGGGAAGAGCCTATCATTGCAACCTGCGCATTTTCGTCGGACTGTTCGTCGAGCCATTCGCCGTCGGTTACTTCCCACCAGCTGCGCAGACCGGTGATTCCTGCGTCAAGCTGCTCGCCCGTGGGGAGTTCCATATGATGATTGAACCACGAACCCACAACCGTTACGCCGCTCCCGTCGTCCAGCTCTGCGCTTACGTTTATAAACGGAGCAAAGTCAACAATATTAAATGCCCAGAAGATAGTTTTTATCTTTCCCAGTTCGTCCTCATTGAGATATGCTCCCGTCGCCTCGCCGCCCTCAACCTCATAGAGGTCGCTGAGCACCGACACTTCCTTCGGCACAACCGTAATATTGGCACCGTAGGTTTTAAGCTCCTGGTTGACCTTATCCCCAACGTCCAGCATTACACTCAGCATTGCGGTCGCAAGAGAAGCGCCGAGGGCAATCGTGAACGCTATCATGAGCATTTTCTTCCACTGCCGCAGCAGTGTACCTTTTATCATTCTCAGAAACATAATACATCACACTCCCTTATTTGAACTCTTTCTCATATTCGATAAGTCCGTCCACGGGAACAAGAATATTTCCGTTTTCAATGCTGTATGGTATTACAATGGGGTTACAGCCGCCCTTGAAGCCGATAGTGTTGATATTCATGACAACGTCGCAGAGCTTGCATACCACCTGACCGTCCTTTTCATAGTAGCCCGTTTCGCCGCATATGTCGCAGGCGTCAAGTCCTATTCCGTAAGATGACGAATTCGGCTTTTTGATTACTATAAAACGTATTTCGACATCGTTGTCCGTCTTATATCCGAAACGGTGAAGATGTTCGTCCGAAACAAGGTCAAAGGACACGACGACGTTGCCGTCAATAACCGGAGCGTCCTCAATCGGAGAAAGCTCGACAGGCTTGTTTGCCACGGCTTCAAGCACCGTCATATTAAGCACGCAAACCAGCATGCAGCACAAAATCGTCACCGCCCACGTCCGTATGCTTCTCCATTTTTTGCGTATCTTTCTGTGCTCCGCAGGATTATTGTAAGGCTCGTTTACCTTTATTCCTCTTGCAAGAAGTATCACGGCAATTACCGAAGCCATGAGCATTGCGCCGTAAATATACAAATCATTGTGGTTTGTCGAGAATTTTGCGATGACAAAAAGCGTATGGTTTGACTCTATCATTCTTTTGGCAAGAAGAATACTGAAAGAAACCGTTATCTGGCGAACGGCATTGAGCGAAAGCGTAACGCTCATGATAATCACAGACGCTTTTCCCGAAAGCCGCAGAGCGCCGCTGTATACCGCAAGCGAAACTATAAAAGCAAGGACAATTCCGAATATAATACCGATCAGCTTAAAGAGGAACGCCGTTGAAAGAACGGATTTTTCCGTTATAAGTATAGCGTAAGGATAACCGAGAACATCGGGCAGCGCATATAGCACAGCCATTGACGAAATTGCGGCAAGCATTACGGGCGGAAGTATCTCTCCCACAACCCCGAGCTTTTTCCTGAGAGCGGAAAACACCCAGAAAAGCAGCAGCGCAGCTACCGAAATTCCGAAAATCAGCAAATTCCATTTTCCCGTATCAACCTTGTTTGTGGCATTTTTCATGTATCCCATGATTATCGCAAAAACAAATCCGGACGCCACGCCAACCGTCATAATCGCTTTGCCTTTTTTGGCGTATGACGCTCTTGTGTACGCCAGCATCATGCCAACCATTATTGCCGCCGTAATAAGGTCCGATGCGGTCTGAATAAAGTATTTCAGCAAAAATATTACCTCCCTGCGCCGATATTTAAGGCAGCACAGAATTATTTACAATGCCGCATTAATATACAGCACAAATGCGCTGTCGGGATAAAAATCAAAACAGCGCATTGTTTAATTTATTACCACTCCTGAGGTGTGTAATCCCAGCCGTCATAATTAACTACCAGATTACCGTCGGCAAAGTAGGTATCAAATGAACCGCCGGGGCCTGTTTCGGAATCTACATGAAGAAGATATCCGTTCTCCTCGGGGCTGTGAATTGTAAACTGCAGAGAATATGTATCTGCGTTGGGAAGCTTGATGTTAGCTCCATAATGAGGGCCGTCCGACGCGCTCATCTCCATAAACGTTCCCTCTGCGGCAACATTTCCGTCCGAACCCGTTACCTTGTAATCAACGGTAAGGTAGGGAACCCAGTCGCCTACGCCGTAGCCGAGGTCATTTGCGAGCGCCGATATATCCGCCTCCAAGTGCAAATCGAAATCCTCGGTGTTCTCGTTTCCGTTAGACATCGGAACAGGCTGGAAATATACTGCGGAAACATTAAGGAAACCGCACTCCTCGTCCTCGAAAATCGGAAGCTCCGTAAAGCCCGCAGCCTCGCCGGGCGCCGCTGCCTGAGCGTCTGTTTTTACGTCTGCGGCCGTTTCTTCCTTAGACGTTGTTGTGCCGCTTGATACCGAGCTTTCGGTTGTATTGCTGCACGCTGCCAGAGAAAGCGCCATAACCGCTGCCGCAAATGCGGCAATAGTCTTTTTGTTCATAGTTATCCTCCTGATTTAATCATTATATTTCAAAGATGTTTA
>CAYRLM010000171.1:0-5004 GCA_964425035.1 uncultured Ruminococcus sp. | reverse complement strand
CAGATGCGCAGTCAGATTTTTCGTCAGATTGTACAATGAGGACGACGCAAGGCTGGTCTTTCGGTCAGCCCCTCTGGCGCAAGCGCCACCTCCCCCGCAGGGGGAGACACGCCTTGCTAGGACGAATTGTGCAGGTTATCCGCAGGATAACCGTTGACAGGAAAATATGCAAGCAAGCGTGCAGCGTTTTGCGACGTAGGCGCATATTGCGCAAAGGCGTTAGCCGCTAATTGTGCGGTGTTGCCTTATATCGGAGGAAAAGCAATGGTAAAGAAACATGAAATGCCGGCTTGTCCGGTGGCAACAACGGTGGCGCTGATAGGCAGCAAGTGGAAGCTGCTTATAATGAGAAATCTGCTCCAGCGTCCGTGGAGGTTCAACGAGCTGCAAAAGAGCCTTGAAGGGGTCAGCCAGAAGATACTCACCGAAAGTCTGCGTTCAATGGAGGCGGACGGGATAATCCTGCGAACCGTATACCCCGAGGTGCCGCCGAGGGTGGAATATTCACTCACCGAACTGGGAGAGTCCATGCGCCCCATTCTTGACTCAATGGCGGCATGGGGGAACGCTTATAAAGAAAGAGCAGAGGAAAGTGAATGAAGGAGCGTATACTTGACGCAATAAAGTCGGCGGTGGAGAACGGCGATACTGCCGGCGCAAATGTGCTTGTGATACATAACGGGCATGAAGCGGCGTACTGCGGCTATGGATATGCCGATTTGGAGAACCGTGCCGAGCTGCGGCGGGATACGATATTCCGGCTGTATTCTCAAACAAAGCCGATTACCGCAGCCGCAGTGACGGCGCTTGCCGAGGAGGGAAGGATAGACCTTGGCGCATGGCTGTCGGATTACCTCCCGGAATTTGCGGCGGCATATGTGAACCGTGACGGAAAGCGCACCGAGGCAAGAAATCATGTGACAATATGCGACCTTATGAACATGACCTCCGGCATTCCCTATCCGAGCGATGACAGCGAGGGCGGAAAGCAGAGCGGCGCAGTATTTTGGGAAATCGGTCAGCGGCTGTATTCCGACAACCCCGTAACCACCGCGGAATTTGCACGGAAAATGGCTTCGGTGGATCTGTGCTATGAGCCGGGGGAGAGGTTCATGTACGGCGCTTCTGCGGATATTCTCGGCGCAGTCATTGAAAAGGTCAGCGGAATGAGCTTTCGTGATTTCCTTATGGAGCGGTTTTTTCTGCCGCTGGGAATGTGCGACACGGATTTTTATGTCCCTGCGGAAAAATCCTCAAGGCTCGCAAAGGTGTATGACTATACCGACAACGGGCTTCGTGAGCTTCGCACCGACCATTTGGGGCTGAGATATGACCGTGACGTGCTTCCTGCGTTCCTGTCGGGCGGAGCGGGGCTTTGCTCCACGGCTGACGATTATGCGAGGTTTGCGCAGATGCTGATGAACGGCGGCGAATTTAACGGAAAGCGCATTCTCTCACGGGCGGCTGTGAGATATCTCACCCACGGCGGACTTACCCCAAGCCAGAAGCCGCAGCTTATCGAGAGCTGGGGCTGGTTGAGGGGATACACCTACGGAAATCTGATGAGAGTGTGCGACGACGAGAGCATGACTGCGCTGTTTTCTTCCAAAGGGGAATACGGCTGGGACGGTTGGCTGGGTACGTTTTTTTCAAACGAGCCGCAGCACGGGATAACGCTGCTTTTCGGCACTCAGCAGGCAGGGATAGGCAGGACAGGCACACTTGTCAGAAAAATCAAGAATATTGTCATGACCGAGCTGACTTAATTTTATGCAAAGCAAAACCGACAGTTTCCGTAAAGAAGCTGTCGGTTAATTTTATGCGCAAACAAATTCATTGCACTCGGCAAATCGGATAATTACCGACCTCTGAGCGTTTCTATTTCTTTGCGTTCGGGCATTACCTTAAGCGCACCTCGGCGTTTGGTGATTATTGAAGCCGCAGCGTTTGCGAAATCGAGCAGCTCCGAAAGCTGTGCTTCATCGAGCGCAATTCCGCTGCCGCAGATATAGTCAAGGGCGCAGCCCATGAATGTATCGCCCGCTCCCGTTGCGTCGATTACATGCGGATTAGCATAGGCGGGGCGCTGTGCGGAAATATCGCCGCAGAAGGCTCTGCTGCCGTTCATGCCCAAGGTCGCCAGTATAAGCGGAATGTCAAATTCACGGCGGATAGCTTCAATTCCCTTGTCAATATCCGCTTCTCCGGTAAAAAACTCTATCTCGTTGTCGGATATTTTAAGAATATCGCAGGACGAAAATCCATAGCGCATTGCCGCCTTTGCGGCTTCCTGCGACTTCCAGAGAGGTTCACGCAGATTGGGGTCAAAGGATACCGTCACGCCGCTTTCTCTTGCTGCCTTTACCGCATAAAAGGTGGCTTCTCGGTTGCTCTGATGTGTCATGGACAGAGTGCCGAAATGAAATATTTTTGAGCTGCGGATAATATCTGCGTCAACATCTTCGCAGGACAGCATCATATCCGCTCCGGGATCTCTGTAAAAGCTGAAATCCCTGTCGCCGTCCGGCTTTTTGTGGACAAATGCAAGGGTGGTGTGGACGTTATCGTCAAAGGTCAGTCCCTTTGCGGATATTCCGCATTTTTTTACGGTATCTGCGAGGGATTTTCCGAATACATCGTTGCCCACTCTCCCGATAAACGCCGTTTTTCTTCCCAGCTTTGCAAGCATTGCAAGGACATTGCAGGGAGCGCCGCCGGGGTTTGCTTCGAGTATGGTATTTCCCTGATCGCTTATGCCGTTCTCGGTGAAATCTATCAGCAGTTCGCCCAATGCGGTCACATCATATGCGCTGTTTTTATTTTGCATTATTGTTCCTCCGTATCGGCACCGCAAAGCATTGCCGCAGCAGCTTACTTTTCGGCGGTAAAGTGCATTTCTATCGGCGCATTATCTCCCCATGATTTTGGCAGCAATATGCCGCCGTTCATCAGGGCGCTTCCCTTATAGAGCTTTCCGTCCTCCGCAAGGCGGTAATTTGCCTGCGGCATAAGTCCTCTGAGCTTTATGCAGTGCTGAAGGCTGTTTGGCTCGGTGCGGAAAATAACGCCGTTGACAAGCGCTTCTCTTTTGTTTTCCGAAACAAATTCCCAAGCCGCAAGCTTATCGGCGGCAGGGTTGCTCAGGCGATAGTACAGACCGTTGTGTATCAGCGGCCCGTCTTTCTTGAACAGCTTTATCTGTTCGATTATCTCCTGCTGCTCTCTGTCCGAGAGCTTGCTGAGATCCAGTTCGTAGCCGAAGCTGCCTGCCATGGCGGTAACGGCTCTTGTTTTTATCGGCGTCACTCTGCCTGTCTGGTGATTTGGCACGGCGGAAACATGAGAACCCACCGCGGAAACGGGATAGAAAAACGATGTCCCGTACTGTATAGCGGTTCTCTGGAATGCGTCGGTATCGTCGCTGCACCATATCTGAGGCGTGTAGTAGAGCATACCTGCGTCAAAGCGTCCGCCGCCGCCGCTGCACCCCTCGAACAGCACATCGGGGAAATCGCAGGTGAGCCTTTCAAGAAGCTCGTACACGCCAAGCACATATCTGTGCGGCATTTCTCCCATGTTTTTGCTTTCAAGACATGCGGAATACCAGTCGCATATGCTCCTGTTCATATCCCACTTGATATAGGAAATATCGGCGCTTTTCAGTATGCCCGATATCGAATTGTAGAGATACTCCCGCACGTCCGCCCTTGTCATATCGAGGAGCAGCTGGTATCTGCTGCGGTTAGGCTTTCTGCCGGGAATTGCCACCGCCCATTCGGGGTGAGCACGGTAAAGGTCGCTGTCCTCGGATATCATTTCCGGCTCGAACCACAAGCCGAATTTCATACCGAGTGCCTTGATGTTTTCCGCCAGCTTTCCCAGACCGCCGCGCAGCTTGTCCGTATTGACGAACCAGTCGCCGAGCCCCGAGCAGTCGTCCTCTCTCTTGCCGAACCAGCCATCGTCCAGCACAAACATATCAATGCCTACGGCAGCCGCTTCCTTTGCGGCGGAAAGTATCTTCTCCTCGTCAAAATCAAAGTAGACCGCTTCCCAGCTGTTGATAAGAACGGGGCGCTCGGACAGCTTGTATTTTCCTCTGCATATATGCTCTCGGACAGTCCTGTGGAAATTCTGCGAAAGCTTCTCCAGACCGTTTGCGCTGAACGACAGAACCGCTTCGGGCGTAAGGAATTTTTCGCCCGGTTTCAGCTCCCAGCGGAAAAGCTCGGGATTTATGCCCATAACAAGGCGCACCTGCTCGAACTGGTCGTTTTCTATCCTCGTCGAAAAGCTGCCGCTGTACACCAGCATTGCACCTATGCAGTTTCCGCTTGTTTCGGTGCATTCGCCGCCGCAGAGAATGACCGCAGGGTTCTGCTGGTGGCTCGACGTGCCTCTGCGTGAGGAGCTTTCCTGTATGCCGTGCGAAAGCGGCATACGTTCGGCGTTCCTTTCAAGCGTGTGCCTGCCGTGAAAATGTATCCACTCGCCGTATCCTCTCGGCAGGTCAAGACACAGGCTGGCGGCATTGGTGAGGAAAACGCCGGTTTCTCCTCGGTTCTCTATTACCGCACTCCGTGTGATGACGTCAAGCTTCGGGATAACTCCGTATTTCAGCGTTACGGTGATATCCGACGCAGTGTCTTTGAGATATATTTCAAGCGTCTGGGCTTTGCAGCTATCCGAATAAACGGCGGGAAGTCCGTCTATGGAGTATTTGCCGTCCAGAATTTTGTACCCCGTGTATCTCAGATCCAGCGCCATGCTTCCGTCGGAATGAACCGCAGAAACCGCGCTGATACGGTAATCTCCCGTTCCGTTGCAGGAATATTCGAGCGGAAGAGTATCGAGGGAATATGTCCTGCGGTTTCCCGCTTCGTAGATATTCCCCGAAAATCCGACATCGGGATATACGCACAGATAATCCATGCTCATGCCGACCTTTTCGCCGTACCACAGATGACGCAGCACGCCGTATTCGTCGGCGGCTAGCTGGTATTC
>CAYRLM010000170.1:0-5058 GCA_964425035.1 uncultured Ruminococcus sp. | reverse complement strand
ATTACCTCATCGACGAAAAGGCAAAGACCTGCAACCTGCTGCCCCCCGGCGTTGCAAAGGCAGAGAAGTATTTCGGCGTGGAGAACCTCATGGACCCGGACAACACCACGCTGCTCCACCACATCAATCAGGCTATCCGTGCCAACGGTATCATGAAGCTTGACGTTGACTATGTAATAAAGGACGGAGAAATAGTTATCGTTGACGAGTTCACCGGACGACTGATGTTCGGCAGAAGATACAACGACGGACTTCATCAGGCTATCGAGGCAAAGGAGGGTGTGAAGGTAAACCGCGAGAGCAAGACGCTCGCCACCATCACATTCCAGAACTTCTTCCGCCTGTACGACAAGCTGTCCGGCATGACCGGAACCGCCATGACCGAAGAAGCCGAGTTCCGCCAGATATACAGCCTTGACGTTATAGAGATACCCACAAACAAGCCCGTCATTCGTACCGATAACCACGACCAGATATACAAGAACGAGCGCGGAAAATTCAAGGCGGTCTGCGACCAGGTGGAGGAATGCCACAAGAAAGGTCAGCCGGTGCTGGTGGGTACAGTCACCATCGAAAAGTCCGAGCTTGTTTCCAAGCTGCTTAAAGCACGGGGAATAAAGCATCAGGTGCTTAACGCAAAGAACCATGAGCGCGAGGCGGAAATAGTGGCGCAGGCAGGCAAGAAGGGAGCGGTCACCATTGCGACCAACATGGCAGGCCGAGGCACCGATATAAAGCTGGGCGGCAACTCCGAGTTCCTTGCCGTTCACGAAATGCGGCGCATGGAGTATTCCGAGGAGCTTATCCAAGAGGCTACCGGCTTCGCCGAAACGGACAACGAGGAGATACTTGAGGCAAGGAAAAAGTATCAGGAGCTTATAAAGAAATTCGACGAGCAGATAAAGCCCGAGGCGGAGGAAGTCCGTGCAGCCGGCGGTCTGTTCATCATAGGCACGGAGCGGCACGAGTCACGCCGTATCGACAACCAGCTCCGCGGACGTTCGGGACGTCAGGGCGACCCCGGAGAGAGCCGCTTCTATATCTCCCTTGAGGACGACCTCATGAGGCTGTTCGGCGGCGACCGTGTGCAGAAGTTCATGGAGAGCATGAACTTCGACGAGGAAACGCCTATCGAGGCTTCTTTCCTGTCCAGTGCGATAGAATCCGCACAGAAGAAGATAGAGGGCAGGAACTTCTCAATCAGAAAGAACGTACTCGACTTTGACGACGTTATGTCGCAGCAGCGCACCACAATCTATTCGCAGCGCTCAAAGGTGCTTGACGGCGAGGACGTAAGCAAAAACATTCAGGATATGATGAACAAGTCCATAGAGGAAGCGGTGAATATGTACTGCTCCGACACCGTTGCCGAGAACTGGAACCTTGACGGACTGCGGTCGCATTTCATGAACCTGTATGTAATGGACAGCGATCTGCGCTACACCACAGACGAGCTGAATTCCATCACCAAGGACGACATTACGAACTTCATCAAGGAAAGAGGACAGCTTATCTACAAGACCCGTGAGGCTGACATGGGCAGCGAGGCAATGCGCGAGGTAGAGCGTGTATGCCTGCTCAAGACCGTTGACCGCCACTGGATGGATCACATTGACGCAATGGAGGAGCTGAAGAGGGGCATTTACCTCAGAAGCTACGGTCAGAAAGACCCTGTTGTGGAGTACCGCTTCGAGGGCTTTGCAATGTTCGACGAGATGATTGCGGCTATCCGCGAGGAAACCGTCCGCATGGTGCTGACCGTTCCGGTAAGAATACAGCGCCCAATTCAGCGGGAGCAGGTAATGAAGCCCGACGCACCGAACGCCGGCTCACAGACCCCTTACAAAAGCAAGGGCGGCAAAATCGGCAGAAACGATCCCTGTCCCTGCGGCAGCGGCAAAAAGTATAAGAACTGCTGCGGAAAAGACGAATAAAAATTGAAGCGATAGGCGCTCATCTGCGGCATCACAAGCACATCGGCAGTAACAAGCACACCGATGTGCTTGTTCATTGCACCCGAGCGCTTCTCACTTCAATTACGGTACATAATTCAAGAGATTGAGGTTTGAATATAATGAAAAGAGAAGAATTTGTACAGGAGCTTACAGGGCATATAATTCCGTTCTGGAACAAGCTGCGTGACGATGAAAACGGCGGCTTTACAGGCTTCATGGACAGTGCGCTGAATATTGACAAAAAGGGAGAAAAGGGCGTAATCCTGCACTCTCGCATACTTTGGTTCTATTCCAACGCATATATGGAGCTGAAAGACCCGGCTCTGCTGGACAATGCAAGACACGCATACGAGTTCCTGACGGAAAAGTGCGTTGACAAGGAATACGGCGGCGTGTACTGGAGCATGAACTATGACGGCACCGTCAGGGAGGATTTCAAGCACAGCTACTGTCAGGCGTTCTTTATTTATGCGCTTTCCAGCTATTACCGGGCAAGCGGCGACAGCAATGCGCTGAAGCTGGCGTACGAGGTGATGGAGCTGGTGGAGAAGAACTGCACCGACGACGTGGCTTACCTTGAAACAATGGCACGGGACTGGAAGAGCGAGCTTCAGAACGACGAGCTTTCCGAAAACGGGCTTATGGCGGACAAGACCATGAACACCACGCTCCACCTTATGGAGGCGTACACCGAGCTGTATCTTGCCGACCGTTCTCCCAAGGTGCTGGAGCGTCTGAAATTCCAGCTGAACCTTACCTACGACAGAATATACGACAAGGAAGGCAGCAAGCTGCTGGTGTTCTTCGACAGGAACATGGACGTTATCGGCGACATTCATTCATACGGTCACGATATTGAGGCGACATGGCTCATCGACCGTGCCTGCGAGGTCATCGGCGAGCCGGAGCTTACCGCAAAGTTTGCGGAAATGAACCGCCGCATTGTACGCAATATTGCCGACATCGCCTACGACAAGGCTTCCGGCTCTCTGCTCAACGAGCGCGAAAACGACAAGGTGAACACATGGCGCATATGGTGGGTTCAGGCGGAAACGGTTATCGGCTTCATGAACGCATTCCAGAAGGGCTACGGCGGCGAGGAATATTTTGAGATATCCTCCGCCGTGTGGAAATTCATACGGGAGCATATCATCGACAAGCGTCCGGGCGGCGAGTGGCATTCCCAGATAGACGACCGGTGGAATTTCGCCGAGTTCAAGCCGGTGGTAGACCCTTGGAAGTGTCCCTACCATAACGGAAGAATGTGCATGGAAATGATGCGCAGACTGGCAGATAAGGCATAATTGTGCGGGGTACTCCTATGAAGAAGATAGCTGCGGCGCTGACTGCGCTGACTGCGCTGACGCTGCTGCTCGCCGGCTGCTCCGTTAAAAGCGCCGAGGACGAGATACAGCTCCCTATCTACGGTGCGGAAGAGGTAAAATACGAGGTTGCCGAGGCAGCTTACATGGATCTTTCGGACACTCAGAGCATAGGGGTCAGCATAGGCTATCCCTATGCCGTCTACCTGACCTATCCGGCGGACGGGCTGCTGATGTCCTATAACGCTCTCAAGGGTCACGCCGTGACCGAGGGAGAAGTGCTGGCGGAGCTGGACTCCTCCGGGCTGGATTACGACATCAGCAACCAGCAGACCATAGTCAATGCCGCTTATGAAGCCTCGCTTTCGGGCGGCACGGCGGAACAGCTTCAATACGAGATAGAGCAGAGCAAGCTGGATATGCTGCTCGCCGAAAAGGACAAATATACTATAAAAGCGCCGTTCGACGGTATTGTGTGTACCGCATATGCGGTATCGGAGGGCACGGAGGTAGGCGAAGGTGAGGTATGCTGTGCGGTGTCGGAGGTTTCCAAGACCGAGGTGTATCTTGACAACGGCACGGATTTCCGCTTCGGGCAGAAGCTTCAGGTACGCATCGATACGACAATGTACGACGCCACGGTGGTGGAAGCCCCGGACGTTGCTCCCTCTACTGCCTACGGCAGCTCCGCAAAGCGTGTGATATTTGACCTTGGCGACGAGGTAATGGCACAGGTGGTGGAGGAGCAGGAGATGGCGGTTTCTTCCGGCTGGGCAACGGCATTTGTCACGACGCAGCGGAAGAATGTGCTGGCAGTGCCGGATAATGCGGTAAAAACCAGCGGCTCGGAAAGCTGGGTCACTCTGGTGGAGAACGGCGAGCGGTATAAGCTTAAGGTTACGCCCGGAGTGAGCCTTGGAGGCTACACCGAGATACTAAACGGCATATCCGAGGGCGACATGGTGCTTGCCTCGGGTACGGGGGTATACGTCAGCGCAGGAGAATAAGCTGCCACCGGGCAGAAGAATGCTTGGCATTCGTACACATCGTTAGGTCTTTGAAGATGTGTACGGGTGCCTTTTTTGTGAGGCAAGAATGAGAAAAATACTGAGCTATTTCAGCAGAGGAGAGTGGCTGCTGTGGGGCTGCTCCGCAGCGGCGGTGGTGATATCGTTTCTGCTGTTTGACCGGGAGAACGGGCTTACTTTGGCGGCTTCGCTGGTCGGGGTGACATCGCTGATTTTTGCGGCAAAGGGACACCCGGCAGCACAGGCTCTGGCGATAATTTTTTCAATAATGTATGCGGTGATATCGCAGCGGTTCAGGTATTACGGTGAGATGGTGACATATCTCTGCATGACCATGCCTATGGCGGCGTTTTCACTTGCGTCATGGCTGAGAAATCCGTCGGACAGGAAAAACGAGGTGAGGATAAATCATCTTGCAAAGAAGGAGTACGTCCTTATGGCGGCGCTGACTGCGGCGGTCACGGCGGTGTTTTATTTTATTCTGGGATATTTCGGCACGGCTAACCTCATACCCAGCACGCTGTCAGTCGCCACCAGCTTTGCGGCGGTGTATCTCGTGTTCCGCAGAAGTCCGCTTTATGCCGCCGCATATGCTGTGAATGACGCTGTTCTGCTGGTTCTGTGGGCTATGGCGGCGGCAGAGGATATACGGTATGCTTCCGTGCTGGTCTGCTTTGCGGCGTTTCTGGTGAACGACCTTTACGGATTTGTGAATTGGCGGCGAATGGCAGAGCGGCAGAGAAAATAATATAA